>NZ_CAWUOL010000075.1:0-25883 GCF_963923915.1 Nodularia chucula CCY0103
GTTGGAAACTCGCTCTAGGCCTACTTGTGTGTACACCGTAGGCAAGCGAGGAGGGAGCCTGATTTTTACGGGGTAAAGGTAAAAATAATATGGAGCTTCACATTTGCGATCGCTCATTTGAGAGGATCATCTAATTTTACAGATTCGTTTTCGGTAGTTTCGGTTTCAAACTGCACTTGTCGGTACAAATCCGCGATCGCTATTTCTACATCTACTGATTCTAGTCGCAATCTAGCGTTTAAATTATACTCTGATAGTACCCATTGCCCCTGTTGGTTGCGCCGAAATACTTCTACTAATGGTTGGGCTACTTGGACTAAGACATATTCTTGTAAGGTGGGCGATTGGCGATATTGGGCAAACTTTTTGCCTCTATCGGCTGCTTCTGTGGAAGGTGATAGCACTTCGATAATTAAGCAGGGAAATTGGATCAATTGTGGATTGCGATCGCGCTGATCGCAAGTCACCACCACATCGGGATAAAAATACTTCTGCCCTGGTTCTGCCTGCACCTTCACATCTACAATGTATACTTCACAGGAGCGTTCTGCTAGGGCATCATCTAGAATTTTAAAGAAATTTCCCGAAACTCGATTATGGTTGCGTGTACCACCGCTCATGGCCACAACTTCGCCATCCCAATACTCGTAGCGTTCCTCTTGGGTGGGTTCCCACAGCAGATACTCCTCTGCACTCATTAAAAGATCATCGGATAAAGCAACCATCGGCGTAATTGGGGAATGATTGACATTTATAGGATAGCGAAAACAGGGCGATAAGCTAATCTGCAATGGCTTGTTTTTTCTCTTTAATGGGTCGCCTTCCCCAAGGTTTTAGAACCGATATTCCGATGATCACAACCAGAAAAATAACTTGAATTAAAGATCCAATCAACACTCCTCTGCTATCAAAACCATAAATTTGATTTTTCAAGGCTTGTAACCCGGATTGTGCGGAGATATCTTCTGCAACATTTCCCCAAGGAAATAACCAGAATGTCCCAAATACCACTAATCCAGTGGTCAAAATCCACTTGACAATCACCCAGTAAAATTTGGTGAATCCATAGTTGGTCGTCCAGCAAAGAAACGTTGCTGTGATGACTGAACCAATTGCTGAAGGAATCACAATATAGTCATCAAGCAAATTAATCGCTGAGTTAAGAGCATAGAGCGCATCCCCGTTATCTGCGTTCCTGTTCCTGAGTGACAAGAGAAACATACTTAAGACTGTTCCTGTCCAAAGTGCCGCAAAAGCAACGTGTGCCGAAAGTAACCAGTTTTTCTGTTTGATACTCAGTTTTGGCATTTTTCTTCCTAAATTGATGTGTTGAACTGCAAACTTTACACATGAAAGCGATGCTTCCTCAGAAGCTGCTACGAGGCTATAAATAATTCATGTATTGATAGTTAATATATTAAGTAATTACCAAAAAAGCAACATTGAAAGGCGGGAATTTTTTAAAGAAGGTTGTGGACGATTTGCTCCAATATTTTCAATACAGCTTCTTGTTCTACCTCTGAGATGCCTTCAGTGGCTTTATTAATCGTTTCTGCACCTACAGATGGTAAGATTTTCATCAGCCGCTTTCCTTCGTCCGTGAGCCAAATTCGGACAATACGGCGATCGCCAGCATCACGCTCTCGATAAACCAGGTGACGCTCCTCCATCCGATCCACTACTCCGGTGAGGGTTGCGCCCAATTGCTTGAGCTTGTCAGCGATTCCAGAGGTTGAAAGACCATCCTCTTCCCACAAACAACATAAGACGAGGTAGTGAAATGGAGTCAACCCATAGGGTTCTAGCCGCTCTAGGAAATCCCGATACATCAACTGCGATACCAGTTTGACTTTGTACCCTAAATTGTAAGGCGCTAGGGCATTTTGCCATTGTTGCAGAAAATCAGCGTTTGGGGATGAACTAGGCATTTCAAAACAGGGTGGATTGCTCAATCAGAGAGTTAACATCTTAACTATTTTATGACGGATGATTAAGCTTTTGTAACTAAAAATACTCCTACAGCAATCATGATACAGCCAGCAATAATGTTGATGCTTTTGGTTGTTTTATGACTAATCAGCAATCTAGCTCTATCTGCCATGAATGCATACATAAGTTTTACACCACCTACGGCCACTGTAGCAGTGGCGATAATAATGCCGGTATCAAGATAAGATATTTCAGAAATATTAATAAAAGCTGGTAAAAAACCGATATAAAATAAGGTGGCTTTTTGGTCTGCTAAGGTAATAGACAGGCCAGCCATAAAACTGGAGAACAAAGAGGATTTAACTACTCCTTCTGTCTGCATATTTTTTGATTGTGAGCGACATAGCCCTATTCCTAAAAATATCAGATACGCTCCACCCAGGTATTTAATCAAGAAGAATAGGCTACCCATCGTTTCTGCGAGTAGGGACAAACCCCAAATGGCGATGATGATAAAAATTATGTCACCAAGCACTATACCTATGGTTGTGAAAACACCATGAATAAATCCAGATGTGGCTGATCTTGTACAGACGGTTAATACACTCAGGCTGGGAATAGAAGCCAGGACTACCATTGCAGTGAATAAGGCAAAAATCGTGCTAAATGTCATACTGCTTTGCTTGAGGGGGCGACCATTATTAATGCATTCGGTTAAAAACCATAAGTAGAGACTATCTTACTAGCATTTTATCTCTCAGATGTTTAATGCGATACCTAAAATTCATCTTTGGTGAGTATTGCTACTCCAAATCTGCCTCAGTCAGTCCAGCATCCTTCAAAATACTTTTTAAAGTTCCTTTCGGTAAATCACGATTACTATGAACTGGAATAGAAAGGATGACCTCAACACCCGTTTTTGCATAAATGTGATGGCTGCCAGTAATTCGTTTTAACTCCCAGCCATGTCTTTCCACAATCTTGCAAAGTTCCTTACCAGAAAGAGCTTTCATAGAGATAGTTCAACCAATTGTTTTTCTGGTTCACTCGTCTCGCGCTCACTAGCAACATCTAACCAACCTTGAACAGCATCTTGCAGCATTTCCAGCAGATGTTCGTAGCTGTCTCCCCAAGTGTGACAACCAGGTAAAGCAGGTACAGAACCGCACCAAACACCATCTTCCTGCCAAATCAAAGCTTTAATTTTCATAACCAATGCTTAAAAACTTATCTTCCTAACATTTTATCTCGCAGATGTTTAATGCGATCGCGCAACTTTGCCGCCTCTTCAAATTCTAGATTTTTCGCAGCTAATTTCATCTCTGCTTCCAATTTACCAATCAACTGGGGAATTTCTTCTAAAGGTAGTTCATTTATATGTTCATCAACCACTTTTAAATCAGTGGCATTTAAGCGCCGGGAAACATCTAAAAAAGATAAAATTGCATTACTTGATTTCTTGACAATCGGTTGGGGTGTAATGCCATAAGTCCGATTATATGCCATTTGAATACCACGCCTGCGGTCTGTTTCATCAATGGCTCTAATCATGCTACCTGTCATATTATCAGCATACATAATTGCTTGTCCCCGGATATGTCTTGCGGCTCTCCCAATAGTTTGAATTAAAGAACGCTCGGCGCGTAAAAAGCCTTCTTTATCTGCATCCATAATTGCTACTAAGGAAACTTCCGGTAAGTCTAAGCCTTCTCGTAACAAGTTAACTCCCACTAAAACATCAAATTTACCCCCACGCAAATCCTGTAAAATCTCAATCCGCTCAATGGAATTAATCTCGGAATGCAAATACCGGACTTTGATATGATGGTCTTGCAAATACTCGGTTAAATCTTCCGCCATGCGTTTAGTTAATGTGGTAATTAACACTCGTTCTTGGCGGTCAACTCTATCTTTAATTTCCCCTAATAAATCGTCAATTTGTCCTTCTGTGGGACGCACAGAAATTTCCGGGTCAATGACTCCCGTCGGTCTAATAATTTGCTCGGCAATATGACCTTCTGATATTTCTAATTCCCAGCTTCCGGGGGTGGCGGAAACGAAAATACATTGATTAACTTTTTCCCAAAATTCTGTTGCTTGTAACGGGCGATTATCCGCAGCACTGGGAAGACGAAATCCATGATCAATTAAAACTTTTTTTCTGGCTTGATCGCCGTTATACATTCCCCGAATTTGTGGGACTGTGACGTGAGACTCATCTATTACTAATAGCCAATCTTTGGGAAAATAATCAATTAAACATTCTGGGGGTGCGCCGGCTTCTCTCCCTGCTAAGTGGCGGGAATAGTTCTCTACGCCGTTGCAATAACCAACTTCTCGCAACATTTCCAAATCATAGCGTGTGCGTTGATCTATGCGTTGAGCTTCTAATAATTTTCCGGCTTGTTCTAATTCGCCTTTGTGCTGCTTTAATTCGGCTGCAATTTCATCACAAGCTACTGCTAATCTTTCCTCTGGGGTGACAAAGTGACGCGCTGGGTAAACATTGACGGCTTCTAAGCTGCGGATAATTTCCCCGGTTACGGGGTCGATATATCTAATTGCGTCGATTTCATCACCAAAAAATTCTACCCGGATAATCCGGTCTTCGTAAGCGGGACCAATTTCTAAGACATCACCCCGGACGCGAAAACGTCCCCGACCCATTTCTATGTCGTTGCGGCTATACTGTACTGATGCTAAGTCTCTGAGTATTTGCCGTTGATTAACTTCCATGCCGATTTGTAAAGGTATGGCTGCTTTGAGATATTCTGCGGGCATACCCAAACCGTAGATGCAGCTAATGGAAGCCACTACAATCACGTCACGGCGTTCAAATAGCGATCGCGTGGCGGAATGTCGTAACATATCTATCTCATCATTAATTGAGGCGGTTTTTTCAATATAAGTATCGCTAACGGGAATATAGGCTTCTGGCTGGTAGTAATCGTAGTAGCTGACAAAATACTCAACTGCATTATGAGGAAAGAACTCCCGCAATTCATTACACAGTTGTGCCGCCAAGGTTTTATTATGGGCTAATACCAAGGTGGGCTTACCGATTTTTTCAATGACTGCGGCGATGGAAAATGTTTTCCCTGTGCCAGTAGCACCTAGTAAAGCTTGGTAACGGTTGCCACTTTGAATACTACTAGTTAGTTGTGCGATCGCCTGTGGTTGATCGCCTGTGGGAATAAAAGGAGCTTGCAAGCAAAATTCTTTCATACATTTGTCATCAATAGCAATATTATTTTACGAAATTTTACAGTTTAAATTTACTTATGTAACAGTTTCAAAGATACTTATATATTTACCAGCTTTTTTAAGGTTACACTTTTTAGGTGTGGAAAAAAAAATCATTTTTCCTTAATTATTGTAAAATTCTGTTAATAAACTAGAGGTATCGGTTTATGAGTATTAGTAGCACTGGCGAAGAAATCGAGCCTCAACAACAGGATACCAAGCCGAAGGGGGAAAATACAGTGGAAGTGGAAAATAAGCAGGATAATAGTTTGAATACAGATAAAACCGAAAACAGTTCTGATCTACCCGTCAAGAAAGACGAAGGTAAGCTAGCCGTTGCGGGAATGCGTCCCATCGGTAGCAGTGATCTTCAAATTGCTGGAACAGTCCAAATTTCCGGAATCCGTCCGATTGGTGTTAGCACTTTAATAGTAGCTGAGACCGTTAATATTATGGGTCTCCGTCCTATCGGCGCTCATACATTTGAAATTGTTGACACTATGAACCTATCTGGTATTCGCCCCATTGGTGCAAGTACATTAGTAATTTCTGATAGCTACTCCTCTTTTGGTAATCGTCCAACAGCGCCTAATATTACCGATCAATCCGAACTTATGATGGGTTTTATCGATTAAATTTAATATTAATCGCTATAATGACAAACACCTGGTTATGTAATATAACCGGGTTTTTTATTGGTTATCAGTTATTTAATAATTGATTTGACCTGCTGTTGTAATCAGTCTTTTTATATAGATAGCTAATATACCTTATGGGGGAAGATAGCGGTGCGATGTTTAACCTACATTGGGAGGGTAAACACAGAGAACTTTCCAGGTTATCAGATTAATTGATAATTCTGAAGTTAATTCTTGATCTAATTAGGAGTGCAACATGAGCATTGAAGATCGCGCCAAAGCCACAGCGAAAAATATTGAAGGTAAAGCTCAAGAAGCACTAGGAAATATTACCGGAGATCCAGAAGATAAAGCCAAAGGTAAGGCGAAACAGGCTGAAAGCCAAGTGCGCCACGGTGTAGAAGACGTAAAAGATAATGTCAAAGAAATGCTAGATTAGCAATTTGCTTGACAACATCTCAAAGCTGGATAATCAGGTTAAGTGTAACTTTGCCAAGGTAGCTATTCTGACAATCTTGGCAGGATACTTTTTAATTTAACCCTTCAGCGCTACTAGTTAATAAATAAGATTATCTGTCTACCTGAATAAAGCAGCAATTCCTATATGAGTTATTGTAATTTTTAGGTAGGCAAATAAATTTTTATTACCAGTTATCAGTGAAGAAACCTAATTGAGTATAGTAGTGCTAAATGTGCATCACAACTGTTGAGTATTCAATGATTTAAAATTAAAAGACATTTTTTATAATTACATCTACACCAAACTGACTGAATTGATTAACAGTTAATTTTTTATGGATTGTAAGCATTTTAACCTGAGAGGTAAGCAATGAATTTGTTGAAGCAATTTCGCAAAATAGGGACAGTTCTTATATTAATTCTAGTGTTGACAATAACTACCGCTTGCGGTGGCGGTACTGTAACACAAGCTGACCGGACTACTACCCCAGCCATTGGCCGTGATGCAACTTATGCACAGCTAGAAAGAGGTAATACGCCATCGGGACAAAGTTTTGGTGATTGGATTGTACAAACATCTAGGGGATTGGTTCAGGATGCTTATATCCGGGATAATAATAAATTAGGTGTGGTGATTTCTCCTCAAGTTAGCCCTAAAGAGGTGCGACCTTTAGCAAAATCTTTACTTCAAGGTTTTCAGAAAAACTTTCCCGATCAAAACTTAACGGTGCTGGTATATAGTCCTGATAAAAAGTTGATTTTGACTACTCAGTACGACCGGGCGACTAATCAAGTTCAATATAGCTAATTTGGGCAAAGTCAAATTTTATATTGATTAAACAAGGAGTAAGTAAAGTGACAAGTAGTGAAGAGTATAGACGACAAATTATGCAGGATTTGTCTGGGGGGAATGCAGAATCTCTGGAGGATGTTTCCTATGAGAATTTCGATGATTTCGCCCAACGGACAACACCTGACCAACGTCGTCAGTTATTTGGTAAGTCTACTCCTGAAGTGATACCTTCTAGCCAAATGGAGCCGGAGTTACAAAAAGCGATCGCGCAAATCAAACCCAATGAACGGGATGATGTCGCCAGGGCTTTTTTCAAAGAATTTAAATCGAGAAATTTAGACGACAAACGCTTAGAACAACAATTAAACCTTTCCACCCGCAACCCTAACCGCATGACTGCTGATGATGTGAGTAAACTTGCATCTTTCGCTTATCACAACCACCCGGATGTTTTTCGTGAGGTGTTAGCGGAACAACCAGCAATTATGAAGTTTCTCAGCAATCCCGTTGTAGCCGGTTTAATCGGAGTTGCAGCAGCGAAGTGGTTCGGTAGTCGCAAGTGAGTTTGATTAATAAGCACTAATTAGGTGGGTAAAACCCACCTTTTTTTTATGCCTACTCTTAGGAACTATAGATATAATTTTTAGTGCGTGATCAGTGCTTAGATGTCCTAGATTAATATTCATCTTAATATGTATAAAATTTAATTTACGATAAATTCTATAAAAATATTACCATTTTATAGCCTTTCCCAGTCTAATGAAGTACATACCAATTTATTCCCTGTTCCCTGTTCCCTGTTCCCTAAAACTAAAAAACTTTGTACCTCACCAGCATGGGAACTGCTATAAATTCTTCATAAGCTTCAGATTAAATCGTTAATTTTACGTAAGTTTTATTTTAATAAAAAATATTTAGTCACAAGGGTTTTAAAGTATATTACGCAAAATTGTAGTATGATTAAAGACGTAAAAATTTCAATTAAGTGAGCCAGAAACATGAAATCTATTTCAGCTTTAGGCGTAGCATCAGCAGTGTCTATGTCTTTTTTGGCCTCTCAGTCAGTAGCAAATGCTGCTAGCATCATCAGAATTAACGAGGATGCCTTCACACCAGATGCCGGATTAATTACCTTTAGTGAATTACCATTAGATACAGTTAACCCTACTTATACACCAAATCTATATGGCGGCGGTCTTAATGCACCCACTGTAACATTCAGTGGTGTATTCCAAGGTCAGACTGTAGGTTTACCACTTTTTCCACCTGGAGCCAATCCTAGTGGAGTAGTGAATGGTACACCCACTGCTTCGCTGGCTCTCAATTCAAGTTCACCTGTAACAAGAATTACAAGTGACGCTGACAACCCAACAAGTCCAGTTTTATCAGGCACACCTGCATTCAATGGACCTGTAAGCGTGTTATTTGATATAGATATAGCTGGTGTAGGATTGGATGGTGGCTTTTTTGATGCCCCACTTGGAACTGCCATCACGGCATTTGGAAGGGACGGTTCATTACTAGGCTCAGTTACCAACACAGGACTAGGGATTGAATTTCTGGGCTTGGTTACTGACGACGGTCAGGATAGAATTGCAGGGTTGCAGTTCAGCCTAGTTGGTGCGGAACCAGCAGGTTTCGGTATTGATAATTTGCGCTTCGGGCGTGCAGGTCAAGTAACAGTTCCTGATACAACCCCTGAATCAGTGCCTGAACCCATGACTATGTTAGGTTCTTTGACAGTAGGTGCTTTTGCTTTAGCTTTCGGGCGTAAAAAAAATCAGCAAAAAAACTTACTTGCAGCAAAAGTCTAGTTTAGTAACAGCAAGTGAGATAGCAGTCCTATTTCACTTGTAAATAAATTCTGCTTTGAAAGTCTTTAGTAAGAGCTTTTTCCAACATTTTTGGGTAATTAAGAAATTTTAGAACCTTGGGTTTTCAACGAAACCAAGGTTCTCGGCTTTTAAGATTAAACTTTTGCCAATTCTGGCGCAGGACGCTTACTATTACGAATAGATGACACGGCTTCAGCGTAATCTGGAGCTTTAAATACAGCTGAACCAGCCACAATTGCATTAGCCCCAGCTTCCAAAACTTGCCAAGTATTATTAGCTTTGAGTCCCCCATCGACTTCAATCCAGGGATCTAGACCACGTTCGTTACACATTTGGCGCAATGCACGAATTTTGGGTAATACGCCGGGGATAAAGCTTTGACCACCAAAGCCGGGGTTAACGCTCATAATCAAGACCAAATCACATAGGTCTAGGACGTGTTCAATGAGCGCTAAAGGTGTACCGGGGTTAAGGACAACACCTGCTTGCTTTCCTAATTCTTTGATTTGTCCTAAAGTGCGGTGCAGGTGGGGTGAAGCATTATGCTCGCAATGTACAGAAATAATATCAGCGCCTGCTTTGGCGAAATCTTCTACATATTTTTCTGGTTCCACAATCATTAAGTGGACATCCAGTGGTTTAGTTGTCACTGGTCGAATCGCCTCCACAACCAGAGGACCTATTGTGATGTTAGGTACGAAACGACCATCCATAACATCAACATGAATCCAATCTGCTCCTGCGGTATCTACAGCCCGGATTTCATCGCCTAAACGACTAAAATCGGCTGATAAAATAGATGGAGAGATCACAATGGGCTTTTGAGATGGTTTTTGGGTCATGGTTAGTGGGTTTTAAAGCGTTTTCGTCTGTCATCATTGTAACAAAACTTTAGCAAATTCTGATAATTTTGATCCCAATCTGTTAAGGATAGAAGGTAATTGATCTTCTGTAGGGAAGCCAAAAAAATTATCTTGAGAAACAATGGAGTAGTCATCAGTAATAACTAATCACTAATAATTAAACAATGGGCAAAAAACTCAGCTGGATAATTTGGGGATTAAGTGCTTCTTGTTTAAGTGCGCCTGTACTTGCTTCAGCTTTAGAAAGTTCTTTGAATGCTCAGGGTATCGATGCTCTGAGGCTACATCAAGCTCCGTATAATTTACTTGGGCGGAAAATTGCTATTGGTCAGGTAGAAATTGGTCGTCCGGGAATGTTTGGCTGGGATAAGGCGGTCTCCCAAAATAATGCCATTTCTTTGGCGGGTGTGTTTATGCGGGATAGTCCGGCTAAGTCTAATACTGGTGTAGATTCCCACGCTTATAATGTGGCTGGTGTGATGGTGAGTCAAGATAAGGCTTTACCGGGGGTTGCGCCGAAAGCAAGATTATATTCTTCTGCTGTGGGTTCTGCCAGAGGTGTAGGACAACCAGAGCAATGTTTAACTACACAACATATAGCTACACAAAATAGTAATGATGTCCGTGCGATTAACTTTAGCTTTGGTGAGCCGTTTAGTCGTGATCCTCGTCCTAATCCGGTTTTAGATGGGAATGCTTTACTAACTTTATGTATTGACTGGTCGAGTCGCGTTCATAATGTTTTGTATGCGATCGCGGGAAACCAAGGAAGAGGTGGTATTCCTATCCCTACAGATAATTATAACGGAATCAACGTTGCTTTTTCATCCCGTCAAAAAGCTACTTTTAATAAAGTTGACGTTTCTAATCTGGCGGGGAGTAATCAAGGATTTACGGCGCGTTTAGCTGGTAAGGAGTTTAATGTAGATGGTCGGGGTTCTATTGGATTAGTTGCACCAGGAAGTAATATTCCCATGCTGAATCCAGATGGGAAGTTAAATAAAGTGACAGGAACCAGTTTTGCTGCGCCCCATTTAACAGCTACGGTGGCGTTGTTACAGGAATTTGGCGATCGCCAGATCCAGCAACAAAAACCAAATTGGAGTATTGATGCGCGTCAGCATCAAGTGATGAAGGCGGTATTGTTAAATTCAGCAGATAAGCTGAAAGATGGAGGTGATGGTTTACATCTGGGGATGACTCGGACGCTAATTAATAAACAAAATCAAGACTGGTTGGATTCTGATGCTTACAAAGATACTCAAATGCCTTTGGATGCTCAAATGGGAACGGGTCATTTAAATGCTTTCCGCGCTTATCAACAATTCCAGGCTGGTCAATGGCGGTCATCGCGGACTATTCCCCCTACTGGTTGGAATTATGACAAGTTAAATGTGGATTCCACTGTTGATTATGCCTTGGCACAACCTTTACAAAAGGGCAGTTTTGCGAGTATTACTCTCAGTTGGAGTCGATTAGTGGAGCTAAATGATCGCAATGAAAATCAGCGTTATGATGTGGGTGAAACTTTTAGCGATCGCGGCTTAAACAATCTTGATTTATACTTAGTTAAGGCAGACGCTCAAAGCTCAGATGCGCCTGTAGTTTGTGCTTCAGTCAGTGAAGTTGATAGCATCGAACATATATTCTGCCCCGTTCCTGCTACTGGCAATTATAAAATCCGTGTCCAGTTTCGTGAACAAGTCAACGAAGCTACCCAACCCTATGCTTTAGCTTGGTGGACTGTTGGCAAATCCGCCAATTAACCCAATAATTACTACCAGCATTTGACTTTTGCTATACGTCACCTATGGCTGATTAAGATTGTGGCACTACTTACTATCTATAGAGCATTATTTATCACTAATGTCAATTCCTTAACTCCTGATAATTAAATGTTCGATTTTATCCTAGAGGATGTACTATAGATATAGTGCAAGGAGTGCTACCACTTCACTGAATGTTTGTTACAAGTAACTCTGGTAATGCTTCGCTGAAAGCAATAGTGCAGTTTTGACCTGTGGCATCAAGCAAGTGAGATGGTATCAACTTTTACAAAAAAGTGCTTGAGTAACCTAAATTCTCAGGTGCTTTTTTGTGTATAAAAGATTAGTTTAAAAATTATGGTTGGTAAATTAATTGTATTTGAAGGGGTGGAAGGCTGCGGTAAAACTAGTCAAATGCAGCTTTGTTGTGAATGGTTGCAAAATTTAGGTATTTCTGTGGTGATGACGCGTGAACCAGGGGGAACGGAATTAGGCTTACATCTGCGACGAATATTATTAGATAAAGTAGAGAATCAACCAATTGCAGAGGTGACGGAATTATTATTATATGCTGCTGACAGGTCGCAACACGTGGAACAAGAACTGAAACCGAATTTAGCAGCTGGAAAATATATACTGTGCGATCGCTACACCGATTCTACCACTGCCTACCAAGGTTACGGTCGGGGTTTGAACATGAGCTTAATCAATCAACTTAACTTGATTGCTACAGGTGGTTTAGAAAGTGATTTAACTATTTGGCTAGATGTGGATGTGGAAGTGGGACTAGCACGAAAAAAAGGTGATAAGTTTGATCGTATTGAGCAAGAAACAATGGAATTTCATCGCCGTGTTCAGCAAGGTTACTCAGAGTTATCTGCATCTTATCCATCTCGAATTATGCGGGTTGATGGTACTTTAAGTCCAGTAGCAGTGCAAGCAATAATTCAGGGTATTTTGCGCGAAAAGTTGGAATTATGAGTTGATATCACGCAGAGGCGCAGAGAGGAGGAGGTAAGGAGATTTAACAGCGCTGTAATTGTGTTAACAAAACGACAATTTCATCCATTGATTGGCGCACAACTGTAGCAGGTTGTTCAGAATGATTGACAATTATACTAAAAGCTAAGGGCTGATAATCAGGAGAATTTACATATCCTGAAAGGGAAACTACACCCGTCATCGTGCCGGTTTTGGCTTGGACAATTCCCTCAGCAGAGGTATCACGCAAGCGATTTGTTAAAGTTCCACTTACACCCGCAACAGGTAAAGAAGCCCGAAAAAGTTCTCCTTGGGGTGATTTTGCCATAGCTTGTAAAGTTTGCACTAAGGCTTGGGGAGTAATTAAGTTTTTGCGCGATAATCCCGAACCATCTACTAATATATAACTTGTGGGATCTACTCCTAATTGAGTTAAAGTAGTTTTGACAACTTCCAACCCTGCATCAGCTGTGGTTTGATTATTTTCTACTGGTTGTTTAATAGCTAAAGTTCTTAATAAAGCTTCTGCATACAAATTATTACTATTAATATTTGTCTCCATTAACAACTCCGATAATGGTGGTGATTCCACTGCTGCTATTTCTTGTTCATTATTCCCACCAGTACCATTAGACATCTGACTCACAGAAATTCCTTCCCTCACTAAAGTCTGACGGAACTGACGCAAGAAATTTTGCACGGGGTCAAAAACTGCGATCGCTCTAATAGTAGGATTTGAATTGACAGCCATTTGTCCTTTAATTCGCAGCACTGGCCCCTTTAAGTCACGGCTAACTGCAACAAATCCTGATTCATCTTCATCAGTAGTCACAGAGTTATTTTCCACTCGCCACTGATATGCTTCCATAGGTTCATTCCACTTCAGTTGTAATGGTTTTCCTATGGTTTGGGGCGACACTGTAAATAGAGAAGCATTTTCATTGACAATTAAACTGTTGACTGGTGCGCCATAATAAAATGCTAAGTCTTCCCATTCCCAACTGGGATGAACAATTTCACCTTGAAAATAACTATCATCGGCAATCAATTGGTTAACTTGAGTAATTCCTTGTTGCTGTAATTGCTGGGCTAATTCTTGCAGTTGTGGTACTTTTAAACTGGGATCACCTCTACCGACTACACGCAAAATACCATCGCTATCTTGATAAACAGAAGTACGAATGCGAAAATCTGCACCCAGTTGTTTTAAAGCTGCGGCTGTTGTTAGTAGCTTAATATTAGAAGCGGGATTAAAGTATTTTTCAGCATCACGACTATAAAGAGTTTGTTCATCAGCCAGATTTTTGACTAAAACCCCCCAACGCACTCGCCTAAATTCCGGAGTATTGGTGACAGCATCCACTGCTGAAGGAAGTTGGGCGGGACAAATTGTTTTTGTGGTGGTGGGTGTTACAGGTATTTGTGCTTTGGCTGTTTGTTGGGTGACAGCAATTTGGGTACTCAGAAACAGCGACAGTAAGGCAATAGTGATTTTTTTAGACATTAATATAGTTCGTAATTTATATTTTTTTATGTGACAAAAAAGCAGAATATTTGTTCCTATGCTGTGACATATCGCACCTATAGCAAAAACCCAAATATCTCCGACTTCTACAAGAAGTCGGAGATATGAACCTCTGCTAAATTATTTGGTGGAAAATCCCTATAACTTAGTTCCACACTCGGAACAAAAGTTGTGTGTAGGCGGATTTGTTGTCCCGCAATGGCTGCAAGAAACTGGTTCTACTACGACTTTTGGGGGTTGTGCAGGTAAGCCAATCATTTGAGCGTTACTTTTACCTGGGGCTACCATTGGGTAACAGTTTTCGTCTCTGGTGACTCGGACATCCATCACAACGGGGCCTTTATGTGCTAACATTTCGGCGATCGCATCTTTTAATTGATCCCTTGTGCTAACTACCATGCCCTTAATACCGTAGGCTTTGGTTAAATGCTCAATATCTGGCATTCCTACTTCCATATTGGAGGATGAATAACGCTGTCCATAAAAGGCTTGTTGCCACTGGCGCACCATCCCTTGCCAGCCGTTGTTTAAGATTACGGTTTTGACATTAATACCATACTGTGCTAAAGTCCCTAATTCTTGCAAACACATCTGGAAACTAGCATCACCACTGATACAAATAACTTCTTCATCGGGGAAGGCTACTTTTGCACCCATAGCCGCCGGGACACCAAAACCCATTGTTCCCAAACCAGCACTAGAAATCCAGCGTCTGGGGCCATTCTTCAGGAATTGTGCTGCCCACATTTGATGTTGACCTACGTCTGTAGTATAAAAAGCGTTAGGTGCTTGGCGACCAACTTCCACAATTACTTCTTGAGGTGAGATGCTATCGAGATGCTGAGGTACTTGTAGGGGGTAGTCTTGTCGCCAACGGTTAATTAAATTCAACCACTCTTGATTTTTGTGAGGGATATTTTTAATGCCGGCTTCTTGACAGCGACGCAACAAGTCAACTAAAACATGGCGGACATCGCCGACGATGGGGACTTCAGGTACTCTGTTTTTACCCACTTCTGCGGGATCTATATCGATGTGAATGACTTTAGCATAGGAAGCAAATTCATCCAATTTACCAGTAACGCGATCGTCAAATCTCGCCCCAACGCAGATTAACAAATCGCAATCTGTAACTGCAAAGTTAGCGTAAGCTGTACCGTGCATTCCCAACATTCCCACAGATAGGGGATGATGTTCATCGAATGCACCGATACCCATTAAAGTTGTAGTAACAGGAATATTAAATAATTCCGCCAGTTCTTTAACTTCTGCATGGGCGTTAGATGCGATCGCTCCACCACCGACATACAATAAAGGACGGCTACTGTTGCGAATTAACTTGATTGCGGCGTTGATTTGCCGAGGATTTCCCTTAACAGTGGGACGATAACCCCTTAATTTCACGCTTCCCGGTGCAACGGGTACATAGTCACATTCTTCTAAAGCCACATCTTTAGGCACATCAATTAAAACTGGCCCTGGTCGTCCAGTGCTAGCGATGTGGAAAGCTTCAGCCACAATGCGCGCCATGTCTTTGGGGTCGCGCACGACATAGGAATGTTTAACTATTGGTAGGGTAATTCCGTAGATATCCGTTTCTTGAAACGCATCAGTACCAATTGATGCCCGTGGCACTTGTCCTGTCACCACAATCATAGGAATTGAGTCCATGTAGGCGGTAGCGATGCCTGTGACTAAATTCGTTGCCCCAGGGCCGGAAGTGCCAAAGCACACTCCTACCTTGCCAGTAGCACGAGCATAGCCATCGGCGGCGTGAGCTGCACCTTGTTCGTGCCGGACTAAAATGTGTTTAATAGCACCAGTTGCTTCTACTTTGTATAGGTCATCGTAAATTGGCAGGATTGCCCCACCAGGATAACCAAAGATATATTCAACTTCATGGCGGACAAGACTGTCAAGCAAGGCAAAACCACCAGTTTCACGCTTGGGCGCGACGACTGGCGATTGAGTCACACCAGACTGATTGTGATTTTCTGTTTGTGGGGGACTAGTTATGGATGGCAAGCGCACGGTCACGGTCAAACCTCAGACGATAGCTAAGTTAACGCGTCAATTCTGTATTTAGTATTCCATTTTAATGGAAAAACTGAATTTAATTCCGCTATTAAAATATAAAGTTTGACATAAACAAAGAATTGCTGTGATTTCGCAATGCAATTGCCCACGAAAAACCAACTTCATCCCATAATAGCTAATTATCATCCATGTCCTTCGACAATCTCTGCAAACTGCTATCAGAAAAACACCCTGAAAAATTCGCCAGTTGGGTATTAGGAACACCCCAAACAAGTGCTACAGTCCTGAAAACCGAATTGAGTATTGAACCCATCCGCGCCGATTACGTCACCTTTTTACAACTAGAAGGTAGGATCTTACACCTAGAATTTCAAACCAAATTAGAATCCACACCACCCCTACCTCTGCGAATGCTAGATTATTGGGTGCGGTTGTATCGGTTGTATCGCTTACCAATCACACAAGTGGTAGTTTTACTACTTCCACCTAAAGATGACATTGAAATTCCTACAGCCTTTACAGTGGAAAACACCAGACACGAATATCGGGTAATTAAGATGTGGGAGGAAAACCCCGAACCGTTTCTTCAAGACTCAGCTTTGTTACCTCTAGCATCTTTAACAGCCACAAATCAACCCCAAAACTTGCTAGAAAAAATTGTACAGCGAGTCAACCAAGTGGAGACAACACAACGACCGGAAATTTCCGCCTACACCCAAATCTTAGCAGGGTTAAAATTTAAGAAGGATTTGATTAGAAAATTATTTCGGGAGGGTATGATGCGCGAGTCAGTAATTTACCAAGAAATTCTCGAAGAAGGCGAACAGCGAGGGGAACAACGAGGACGACAACAAGGGCGACAAGAAGGACGACAAGAAGGGGAACGAAGTTTGGTTCTGCGTCAACTCACTCGCAAATTAGGAGAATTACCCCCAGGGATGCGTGAACAATTGAAAACTCTGAGTTTGGAACAATTGGAAAATCTGGGTGAGGCTTTATTGGACTTTAACACCTTGTTAGATTTAGAGGCATGGTTAGCCCATAACTAGAAATTTAACCCCAAGCACATTAGGGATTCTTGGGGTTCACTCGTAAATGATTCACTGGGTTTTAATATTGATGGCGATTAATCATTCTTGATTTCATCTCAATTTTATTGATATAATTTATCATTAAAAGTATGGCATTTTTGAATGCAAGAATAAATGAGGTGAAGGTGAAAGTAACAATAAGTGTCAATGATATTCAAGAATTTTTTCCCGAAATTCAGCGCAAAACTGGATTTAACTATCAATCAATAGCGAGCGAAAAAATCTTAAAATTCCCTGAAAAACTAGGTAAAGGATATATCCATAACTTGCATTTGCGTAATGGAATTGAACTATATTTTCAAAATTTAAACTTAGAAGAAGACTTAATTATTAAAGCAAATAGTAAATATTCATCTTTAGGGTTAGGCTTTTGTCTTTCAGGTAATGTTGGGGCTGAGGTTGTTGGTTCCAACATTGATCTCAGTTTAAGGGCTGGACGTAATTTATTACTTCGTAGCAATGCTTATAAAACAACTATGGAAATTCCGGCTAGACAGAATTTATTTTTAGTAGAGATGAGTATTGACCTCAAAATCATCCAATCTTTTGTAGAAGATGAATATGAGCAACTCTCCCCGGCTCTTAAAAGCGTGATTTCAGGTAAAGATTCTGGGCTGCATTCTTGGTCAGGACTAACAAATCCGGCTATGGAAATTGCTCTGCATCAAATTATTAATTGTCCTTATAAAGATTTGACAAAAAAACTTTACTTAGAAAGTAAAACTCTAGAATTAATATCCCTAAAGTTAGCTGAATTAACTGATAGTAAAGTAGAAACTAAAAGTTATAAACAATTACGACCAGATCAAATTGAACGAATTTATTTTGCCAGAGATATTCTAATTAGCAACTTAGAAAATCCCCCATCATTGTTATCTCTAGCTCAGGCTGTGGGTTTGAATGACCATAAACTGAAATTGGGATTTCGTCAAGTATTTGGCACTACAGCATTCGGTTATTTACATCAATATAAAATGGAGCGATCGCGTTTTTTATTAGAATCAGGTTTAATGAATGTCACAGAAGTTGCATCTGCTGTTGGCTACTCCAACTTTAGTCATTTTACCGCCGCCTTTAAGAGAAAATTTGGTATTAAGCCTAGTGCTTTAAAATCGCGCGCTTGAAAAAGCAGAATTTCTGACTTTGTGCGTTTTGGGGTAAAAAAAATCCGTCTTGGGGTAGTGAGCCGAATTTTAGCCATTTAAACTGGCAAACAAACAGCTTATCTGTATGTCAAGGTATCCATAATGAAAACTAAAGTTGATCTCGGAATTATCCAAGAAACATTATTAATTCCCCTCTGGGCGAGAGCCGCAGAACTACAGCAACAAAACCCCATTATTATAGATCCTAAATCCGCAGAAATTCTTGAATTAATCGATTATGACTTTGAGAAATTTGCAACTTCTCAAGATAGTCAAGTTGGGTCATGTATCCGAGGCATGATTCTTGATAATTGGGTACGCAACTATCTAGAAAAATACCCCCAAGGGACTGTAATCGAGATTGGCGCAGGATTAAATACTCGTTTTGAGAGAGTAGATAATGGTCAAGTGAGCTGGTTTGATTTAGACTTACCAGACTCAATGGCAGTCAGAAAACAGTTTTTTGCCGAAACAGAACGCCGTCGGTTTATTACAGCTTCTGTCTTAGATACAGATTGGATTGCGGGAGTTAAATCTGCTAGTAATGAACCTTGTCTATTTGTGGCTGAAGGTGTGCTGATGTATCTTTCTGAAGTGCAAGTTAAGGAGTTATTTGCTAATCTTTTAGAACATTTTCCTAGTTCTTCTTTCGCCTTTGATTCTATGTCACCGTTCATGGTAAAAAATCAAAAGCATCACGACTCGATTAAATATACATCAGCTAAGTTTGATTGGGGAATTTCTGATATCCACTTGATTGAAAAATGGAATCCTCGTTATCAAGTCACTGAAGTTTTCAGATTTGCGAATTTGTCATCTGAGTATTTGAGGCGTTTTTCTTTGAAAACTCGTTTCTTTTGTTATGTTCCGTTTTTGCAAGATTTTTATCGTTTGGCTTTAGTGCAATTAAATTAAAAATTTGTAGTTAAAATATAGACGCTGTTGGTTTTTCCTTCGATGTTCAAAAAGTATACTTCTGATGAGTAAGTTAAACGTAGTTGATTGTACTGGAATAAAAATCGAACTTACACAACCAGCAAACCGCATTGTGTGTCTCACCGCCGCCGGACTTGATATATTACTTGAACTAGAAATGGAACCTGTAGGATATCTGAAAAAGGGCGTTGCTTATCGACCAGAATTTTATGGTGATCGCGCCAAGCATTTTGTACCAGTAGGCTCTTGGATCGCACCCAATTTGAGAGCAATCCGCAGTCTAAAACCTGATTTAGTGATTGGTTGGGGATTTCCACATCGGTTTTATCGTCGCTGGTTGGGTGAGCAGATTCCACTTTACCTGATGGGTGGAACTGGATATAAAGCCGCTTTAAATCGTCTGCGTGATGTGGCTTTGTTAACTGAGCGTATTCCTCAATCTGAAGTAGCGATCGCTAAATTTCATAAACGTCTTGAGCAATTTCAGGCTTTTATTCCTACCACATCCCATAAAACAGTTTTATTGATGGGAGGTTCAACACTAAATCGTTTGAGTCATAAATTTATTATAGAAACAAACATCGGCACAATTGGTAGTATTCTTGAGCAATTTACTCACTATCCTTGGTTTGAGCCTACAGGCCATAATCGTGAACCGGGCTTAACTAATATTTCACTGCGACACATTTTGCAAGTCAATCCTGATGTAATTTTTGTGCAAACTTATTCACCTGCAAAAATTCCCTTATCACAACAACTTCGTCATCATCAAATTTGGCAGCAACTTCAAGCAGTACAAAATCAGAGAGTATATGAAATTGACGAATTATGGCATTTTGGTAACGGGACGCGCATGATTGGTTTCACCCTCGATAAGTTGATGCCAATAATTTATCCTGAATTGATCAGTAAAAAGTCTGTACTCTAAATTTTTTATGTTTAGGACTTATGCAAGAACTTTCTGAAACCCTCTTGACTTAGTATGCTGGAATGGTGGAATTGCGATCGCACTCAGCCCTACGAGATAATAACAACGCTTAATAAAACAGGTATCTATGATCAATGTCCTTCGACAATCTCTGCAAGCTGCTATCAGAAAAACATCCAGACAGATTTGCTAGTTGGGTATTAGGGACACCCCAAACAGGTGCTACAGTCCTGAAAACCGAATTGAGTATTGAACCCATCCGCGCCGATTACGTCACCTTTTTACAACTAGAAGGTAGGATCTTACACCTAGAATTTCAAACCAAATTAGAATCCACACCACCCCTACCTCTGCGAATGCTAGATTATTGGGTGCGGTTGTATCGGTTGTATCGCTTACCAATCACACAAGTGGTAGTTTTACTACTTCCACCTAAAGATGACATTGAAATTCCTACAGCCTTTACAGTGGAAAACACCAGACACGAATATCGGGTAATTAAGATGTGGGAGGAAAACCCCGAACCGTTTCTTCAAGACTCAGCTTTGTTACCTCTAGCATCTTTAACAGCCACAAATCAACCCCAAAACTTGCTAGAAAAAATTGTACAGCGAGTCAACCAAGTGGAGACAACACAACGACCGGAAATTTCCGCCTACACCCAAATCTTAGCAGGGTTAAAATTTAAGAAGGATTTGATTAGAAAATTATTTCGGGAGGGTATGATGCGCGAGTCAGTAATTTACCAAGAAATTCTCGAAGAAGGCGAACAGCGAGGTGAACAGCGAGGTGAACAGCGAGAACGAAATCTGGTTTTGCGTCAACTCAATCGCAAAGTGGGAGAATTACCCCCAGGGATGCGTAAACAATTTGAAACTCTGACTTTGGAACAATTAGAAAATCTGGGTGAGGCTTTATTGGACTTTACCACGTTGTTAGATTTGGAGGCATGGTTAGCCAGTAAGTAGAAACTCAACCCCACGAAAAATAAACTTTCTTTGGGGTTTGCTTGGTTTTCTATGATACAAGTATCGATAAGAGTTCAAAGAAATTTGTCAATGCTGATAATTTTGGCTAAATTACGTCCTGTAGAACTCCACGAGTGTTTTTCCAAGCCCAAATACCAACAGTTGCTACTACTATACTCATTCCCACTAAAACAGTTCGTAACCCCAAAATATCAGTTAAAGGTCCAGTAATTGCCAAGGGTGCAGATAAGGCAATATTGACGATATGATTTTGAAAGCCAAATACTTTCCCGTGCATTGTGGGTGGTGTGCGCTGTTGAATTAAAGTTTGCATCGGTACGCCAATTAAAGCTGCACCTATACCCAAAAAGGCACTTAGTCCTAAAGCTAGAAATAAATTATGAGTGAAAGTGAACAAGCCTAACACTAGAGACATGATCAAAAATCCTATGAGGGGTACAGGCTTGTGATGCAATTTATCACCCCAATGACCTAAAATTGCTGCCCCAAATACCATACCTACACCGGCGGCGGCTAAGAAAAAGCCAAATTGTTTTTCTTTCAAACCAAAGTCGGCGGCTAATCTAATGGTTAATACCATTAATGCGGCAAATACACAGTATAAAGTGGTGAGTTGCAGCATAGCATTCAAGATCAAACGATTTTTTGTCAGATAACCCAAGCCGACTTTAAAGTCAGTCCAAGGATTAATTTCTGTCCGGAGATTATCGCCAGATAATTTGTTTTCAGAGCCGAAGTTTATCGGCTGTACGGCTAATGCTGATAGTAAGTATAATCCACCCACTACAATTTCTTGACTACCTTGCCCTAAGAAATTTTTGGCGAAAGTTAATATTGGTTCACCAATGGCAAAACCCACTATTAAAGCTCCCATCATGGTGCTGCTATAAAGGGCGTTGGCGGCCATAAAATTCTCTTTTCTGACTAAAACAGGAATAGCTGCTTGCTCTGCGGGGGCAAAAAACTGCGCTAAGGTGGAAATTGCAAAGGTCAATATTAATAAAATAAAAAATTGTCTTGGTAAAAAGGCTATGAGCAGCATTAAGAATGTCTGCAATACATTAGCGCCAACTAAAATTAACTTTTTGGATACGCGATCTACAAATATACCACCGGCAGAACCGAATAAAATCGCTGGTAAGGTGAAGGCTAACATCAAAATTGAGTACATGGAGTTTGCTGCTAAACCCGGTGGTGGTGGGTAGTTCTCTAGTAGCGCTACCATTAAAACAAAGAATATTTTATCTCCCAACTGCGACAATAGCTGTCCCATCCACAGGAGCATAAAATTACGATTTTTTAGCAGGGCGCTAAATCCTTTGTTGACAGCAGCAGGTTCAGTGGGAAACATTTATATATTAGGAAGTGGGGTGTGAGGGAGTCAGCCAACTAATATTTTCGACTAATTTCCAATTGTTTAATCTTCACTCCTAGTGACTAGTTCTGTTTTCCGGATTAATTTTGTTGATAGCGTGTTAATAGCAGATGTAAAAATTCCTTTGCAGTCTGGGGAAGTGGGGGGCGAGAAACTTGGATTGAGGAATCTATGTACCAACCTTTGACTAATTGGGGCGATCGCCACATAGATAAATGTTCTACGGCTGGTTCTGCGTAAAAGTTTTCCGATCCACCACCTAATAGTGCAGAACTCCAATGGGTAAAATAGTCATGACTCATGCGATGTATGGGAAAGTTTCCCGCCAGTGGTACTCCCCAGCCATCTATGGCAATAAAGGCTATGACTTTACCGCCTAAGATTTGCCAAGCAGATGCTGCACCGATAGCACCCACTACACCGGCACTAAAGCTGATGAATATAACTGGCGATTTTAGCTCATGTTGCAGGCGATCGCGCAAAAATTGCAAAATATGAATTGATGATAAAGTCAATAAACTCTCACCAGAAAAAACCAGGATTTCCCCCAATGTCTTTGCAGTGAAGCCCTGAGAATTTGAAGATAAACATTCTGAGATAAAGTGTTCTGTCAGTCTTGCCTCATGCATACCAGGGCAAATAATTATACTCATATAAGTAACTCGCCAGGGAAATTAAGGATCATTTTAACCTCCTAACTGGTATTTGAGAATTGTTGAGTATTTTTAATGTTGGCATCAGATGTACCCAATAAAATTTTAGCGAGGAGTTTGTCTTGTTGGCTGACAACTTATGATATTTTCTCTGAAATACCGATAATAACCGCAGGCGATCGCCTCTGGTAAGCTTGGCTAATGCACTCTTTACAAATTTACCAAAAGCGTAGATGCTCACAGGATGATAGTCTGTGTATATTTAAATTAGGGTGACAGCAATATAAACAGAAAATGTATGTCTAATTATCAAGATGTGCTTGAGCAAGCTAAAAGTCTTACTCCTGAAGAACAACTAAAGCTAGTTGAAGATTTATCAAGTTCAATTCGTCAACTGGTGACGATGACACCTAAGCCAAAACGCAGCATTCTAGAATTACGTGGCTTGGGTAAAGACATCTGGAGTGGAATTGACGCTCAGGAATATGTCAATCAGGAACGTGATTCATGGAACGGTTAATTGAATTGCATGGAAAAGTCGTAGGTTTGGATACTGCACCACTGATTTATTTTATAGAGGAAAATCCTAATTATTTGGAAGTTGCAAATGCTTTGTTTGAAGCGATATTTCGGGGTGAGTTTAGTGTAGTGACATCAGTGATCACAATATCAGAAGTATTAGTTCATCCGTTACGACAAGGAAATGTAATATTAGCTCAACAATATCATGATATTCTCTTTAATTCCCAAGGTTTGACAACCATCGAAGTTTCTCCCATTATTGCTGAAAATGCTGCCCAACTAAGAGCAGATCATAATTTGAGAACACCTGACGCTATTCAGATGGCTACTGCTATTCATGGAGGGGCATCTTTTTTCTTGACAAATGATGCACGTTTACCTTCTTTACCAGGGTTGACGGTGTTGGTTTTGAATCAATTGATAGGTTGAGTATTGTTTAATGTTGCGATCGCACTCTTCATATTATCAAAGCGATCGCCTCTGATAAGCTTGGCTAATTGACTCTTTGCAAATTTGCCAAAAGCGTAGATACTCAGAGGATGATAGTCTGTGTATTGCGATCGCACTCTTCATAATTATCAAAGCGATCGCACAAGTGTTGATCTACTGGCTTCTATTTTAACCCCAACCAACCCCGCAAAGATTTCTCTAACTGGTCTGCATCAGCATCAGCTAACTTACCGATCACTTTTACAACCAAACTTTGATGCATTGTGTATAAACCTCTCTTAACTGCTGTAACCACGTTTAACCCTGCTGCTGTCCACTCAGATAAGACAAATTCACCTTCTAATAATGTGCTAGTTTTGCTTGTCAAAGGCGTGATCAGGATATCTTGAGAAATGTGTGGCGCACTTACCACAACAGCCGGTCTCACCTTTGAACTGGACAAATCTGAAAAGGGATACTTAACCAAAATGATCTCATTTTTAGAGTAATTGGGCATAAACATCATCCTCAGCGTTATCCCAAACCTCATCCAGTGATGTTTGACTAGCTTGAAGCCAAAATTCAGTTTCATCATCAGGAAGCAGAGTCACTAGCACTCTTGTTCCTTCAGGTAACTGTGCTGACTCCAGCAGTTCGATTTTTCCTTCCCGAACGGTAGCCCAAAGCGTTTTTAGCATATCCGTTTTATGAATGGTTATGTTTTTATTTTATACGGACTACGCCTAATGGCATTCCCTACACTTCTAAAAACAGTAATTTACTCATCTAATTCTGGTTTCTTACTAGAATCACCTTCAATAAGAAATTTTGACAGTTTATAATAAGAGTCTTCTTGATTTTTTTCCTTAGCTTTAACCTCATTAATAATTTTTTCTATTTCCTCAATTGTTCTAGATATGAGCAATTCTATTAGCTGATTTATTAATTCCGAGCGAGATTTTTTTGGTAAGAAATTTTTATCTAAACTTTCACATAATCTTCTAATTGAAATATTTTCAGTTAGAAGTTCTTTATTCTTCAATGAAGATTGAAATTGAATAATTAACTGATACTTTTCTGGTTCGTTATTTTCTAAATCTCTAAGTCTTTGGATCTTTGGTAATCCAGATGTTGTTTTACTGCTAAAAGCATTAGGTTGAGATTTCGTATCCCTATTAGAGGATAAATATTTAAATAAGTTTGATGTTACACCTTCTTTCTCCAATAAAAACTATCACTTGGCGAAAGTAATTCAACCACAAAATCAGGACAAATCGGGGGAAACTTTTCTTTTTGCTCCTCAGTTAAACTATCCCACCTTGCTAACTTTATCCAAGAAGCATCAGGAGAACGGTCTGCACCATTAGGCAATTTAAAACAAGTAGAAGAATCAAAAACTATACCCTGTTTATTTTGCTCATTCCAAATCCAAAGTTGAGCAGTTATACCCGCATTCTGATTTCCCGTTTCTCCCCCAGTAGGTGGCATGATAATTAATTCTCCCGTAGCAGTGCGTTCAAATTTCAAGTCGCGGTTTGCCTGACATAGCTGAAAAAACTGCTCATCTGTCAAGTCCACTGCTGGTTTAAGGTTGACGGTTAAAGCATTCATGGTGATATTCCAGATTAAAAAATGAAGGCAAGCAAGATGCCTATCCTAGAAAATATTAAGTTAGCTTGAAGATATTCAAAACCAGAAATGTTGAATCTCGTTACAAAACTTTACATATTCAGGTATAGTAGTTTT
>NZ_CAWUOL010000076.1:0-25483 GCF_963923915.1 Nodularia chucula CCY0103
AAACTACTATACCTGAATATGTAAAGTTTTGTAACGAGATTCAACATTTCTGGGGTAAAGGTACTGGATTAGGTTTATCTATTAGTTATCAGATTATAGTAGATAAGCATAAAGGAAATTTATGCTGTAATTCTATCCCTAGTGAAGGTACAGAATTTGTGATTGAAATTCCGATTAAACATTGAACTTCTATAAAAGAGTGACATACTTTTTCCCATTTTTTATTAATAAAATTAATGATTAGACCGCGCAAGTCTTTTGCTCAACATTGGCTCAAAAGTGACAAGGCTCTGGATGCAATTATTAAAGCCGCAGAATGTGATGGGAGCGATGGACAAAGCCCCGCCTCCGGCGATCGCATTTTGGAAATTGGCCCCGGTACAGGTATTCTCACTCGGCGTTTACTACCCTTGGTGCGATCGCTCGTAGCAGTGGAAATCGACTTTGATTTGTGCAAACAGTTAGCCAAGCAACTGGGAAAGAGGGAAAACTTTTTACTATTGCAAGGGGATTTTCTCACCTTAGATTTACCATCCCATGTAGCCGCATTTCCTAACTTTCAACGGCAAAATAAAGTAGTCGCTAATATTCCTTACAACATCACAGGGCCAATCATTGAGAAATTACTAGGGACGATCGCCAATCCTAACCCAGAACCTTATGAATCTATAGTCCTACTGGTGCAGAAGGAAGTAGCGGAAAGGTTATATGCTAAACCTGGTTCAAGAACTTTTGGGGCTTTGAGTGTGCGGGTGCAGTATCTCGCTAATTGTGAATTTATTTGCACAGTTCCCGCAGGCGCATTTTACCCACCGCCCAAGGTAGACTCAGCAGTTGTGCGGTTACGTCCCCGACAGATAGAAACACCAGTAGATAACCCCCGAAAATTTGAGAATTTAGTCAAACTGGGATTTGGAGCGAAACGTAAAATGTTAAGAAATAATTTGCAATCGGTGGTGGAACGCGATCGCCTGACCCACTTACTGGAACAATTAGAAATAAATCCCCAAGTTCGAGCCGAAGACCTCAGCATTCAGCAATGGGTAACATTAGTAAATCAGTTAACACTGAACAGCGAACAGTAAACAGACTGATAACTGATTCCCAATAACTGACTCCTCATAACTGATAACTGATATGCGTTCATATACTCTCATTGCTCCCGCTAAAATTAACTTATATTTAGAAATCATCAGCGATGCCTACGGCGGGCTACGCCAACGCCCCGATGGTTATCACGAGTTAGCTATGATACTTCAAAGTATTGAACTTGCTGACAAAATTCACATCAAATCTCTAAGTGCTGAAACCATTCGCGTCAACTGCAATCATCCACAAGTACCCACAGATCAAAGTAATCTCGCATACCGAGCCGCAGCACTCATGGCCGCGCAATTTCCCCAAGCCTTAGCTGAATATGGGGGTGTAGAAATTACCATTAACAAGCATATTCCCGTAGCTGCTGGATTAGCAGGAGGTTCGACAAATGCCGCCGCCGTATTAATGGGCATAGATTTATTATGGAACTTAGGACTAACAAAATCCGAATTAGAAGAACTGGGTGCTACCCTTGGCTCAGATATTCCCTTTTGTGTGGCGGGTGGAACAGTGATTGCTACAGGTAGAGGTGAGCAACTTTCGCCTTTAGCCAGTTTGGATACTATATATATAGTATTGGCAAAATATCGCAGTCTGGAAGTTTCCACAGCTTGGGCGTATAAAACCTATCGGCAAGAATTTGGCAATTCTGCTCTCAGAGATTCGGAAAACTTAGCCGCCCGTGCAGCCGCAGTCCATTCAGAAGCCATAGTTAAAGCTATCCTAAATCAAAACCCAGGAGAAATTGCCGCAAAACTGCACAATGATTTAGAGCGTGTAGTTTTACCCGCTTATCCCCAAGTCTTGCACCTGCGAGAACTATTTGCTAGTCAACCACAGGTTTTAGGAACCATGATGTCTGGTTCTGGCCCCACGGTATTTGCTCTAGTGGAGTCTGAAGAACAAGCACAAGCAGTTAAGTTACAAATGCGCGCAGCAATTCCTGATGAGGATTTAGAATTGTTTGTGACTCGTACTATTACACAGGGGATTCATCTAGCATCATCAGTTTAAACAAATTTTTCCCCCTGGGATTGAGCGCAGTGGAAACCTAGCACCAGAATACTAAGACACACAGAAAATATGAATGATCCAAAAATCACACAACCAGAAAATCAAACTCAGGTTCCGCCAACTCCCTTACGTTGTATAACGGGCGCGGTATTTTCTGGAGGTTTGGGATATGCTATGTATGCTCTGATGATATCCATAGCCACTACTTTTGCTGCTAAACCTATCCATTCCGATAACCCAATAGCAATGAATATTGGTTCTGCTGTTCGGACTTTGGTTGTCGGTGTAGTTGCTTTGGGAACTGGGATATTTGGTATAGTTACTATTGGCTTGTTAGCTTTGGCAGTTCAATTAGTATTACAGCAATTGACGAAGCCAAAAAATAATTAACCTAAAGGTGCATAGTTTTCATATTCACGGCGATAATTGATGGGTGAGTGCAGCTTGTGAGTATTGGAAACTTGAGAAAGTTGGTTTTGGTTTCTCCAAATTTTGGGAGGTATACCGTGATCTTGGCGAAACTGGCGGGAGAAGTGACAAGCATTTTGGTAGCCCAAGGCTATAGCAATCTGCTCTATAGTATCGTTAGTATCCCGCAATAAAAGACGGGCGGCGGCCATGCGACGCTTGACAATCCAGCAATTCACAGTTTCACCTGTTTTTTTCTTAACTCTACTTGTTAAGTAAGCTGGTGAATAACCCACCGCCTCGGCGACTTTAGATAAAGTAATTCCCCGATGATAATTAGCTTCAATGTAGTCGAAAACTTCTTTGAGATGGGGAATGGCGGGAAAAATTGAGTTATCTGTGGTTCCAGGGGCTGATTCGGGTATTTGATGAGATTTAGCCGCATACCAGCGATGCAACAAAGATTGTTTTTCTAAGCGGATGGCGATCGCCTTGAGTAATTCCTCTAAGGTAGAAGGTTTGGTAAGATAGTCATCTGCGCCCAACTCCATCCCTTTACGAATATCTGTTTGATGATTGCTACCAGTGAGAAAAATAAAGGGAATAATCGCAGTTACCGGATCTTGGCGCATCGCATTGAGAACGCTATAGCCATCCATATCGGGCATGACAATATCACAAATCACTAAATCAGGTAAATAGGTTTGTGCTTTTTCAATACCAATCCGACCATTTTCTGCAACTATAGTCTGAAAACCTTCAGCCTCAAGTCCTCTTAAATAAAGATGACGAGTAGCAGTATGATCTTCAATGATCAGAATTGTTTTCACGGATTTCTGTATGAGTGACATAGATTTAACAAGAGGAAAATTAGTAAATACTCTGTTGAACTCAAGAATTTCATTTCACAGCCGGTAGCATGATCGTAAATGTTGTACTAACACCCACCTCACTTTCTACAGCAATATGACCTTTATGTAAGTCCACAAGGGTTTTGACCACAGATAAGCCTAGCCCAGTACCAGGAAGATTGGGAATATTACTACCTCGATAAAATGGCTCAAATAATCGCTGTTGATCTGTAATAGGAATCCCCACACCTCTATCTGTCACTTGAAAAACTACTTTTCCACACTCATAGAAAAGTTTAAAATCAATCACGCTGTCCTGATCAGAATACTTCATAGCATTGTCGAGCAAATTTGCGATCATTGGTTGTAACAGTGTTTGATCCATACAAGCTTTGATATGGCTACCTTGACTGACAAAATTTATTCGTTGCTCACCAGCACTTGTCTGCATTTTTTCAATTAACTGATTGCAGAAATCAACTAGGTTTAGTAGTTGAGCATCATAGTTGAGTTTAACTGCTTCTAATTTTGCAAAAACCAGAATATCCTCTAACATCTTAGTCAGATGTTCTACACCGGATTGAATATGATCAATTAATTGTCTGGTTGTTTCCTCCTGAGATTCATTAATATGTCTTTTAAGTAAGCTATTGGAGAATGAAATAACATTTAAGGGATTGCGGAATTGATGGCAAACCATAGACATAAAATCTGCTTTTATTTCCCTGAGTTGTTTAATATTTTCTAAACTTTGGCTCAGGTGTAATTCTGTTTGTTTATAGTCAGTGATATCAATACCTGCAATTACTTGTATTGGTGTTTCTGGCTCATCTAGAATTACTACTGCACAAGCTAACCAGCGCTCAGTGCCAGTTTTTTCCACAATCTTAATTTCCTGATATTCTAAATCTTTATTGTCTACCTGTTTAGGCTTTTTGTTTTTGAATAATTGGCACGGATCAAAGCCAGTTAATAATTCTTTTTTTGTATAGCCAGTTATGATCTCTGCTGCGGGGTTTATATAGCATAATTGCCCAGATTTAATTACAAAGATGCTAACACTATTTACTTTTATCCAATCATATAAACTTACTTGATTTAGCTGGATAAATTGTTCTGTTTCTGTTGATTCTGTAACGTCCCAAACACTCCAAATTTTACCAATAATTTCACCTTCTAACCATTGTGGCTGAAAGTATTGAGCAAAAGTTCTATCATCTTTTAACTCCAAAATATCTACCTTTCCCAGCAATTGGTGATCAGGTAATGGGTATTTTAGTTGGGTTTGGCAAAAATCTTGGTATTGAATATAGCTTTTGGATAGTAGCAGAGAATTGGGCATTTGCCACATATCCACAAATTTTTGATTAAAATTGACAATCTCACCGTCAAGACTAACTGTGACAACACCATAAGCAGTAGATTCAAGAGTAGAACGCAATATTGCCAAGGATTGTTGAAGATGTGCTTCTTTTTTCTGGAGTTCAGCAATTTCTGTTTGTAAGTGATTTTGTGTATTTTTTAATTCATCAATCCACTGGTACATACTCCCCTCTACTCTTTCGTCACTTCTCTCGCAGCTAGAGTCCAACTTCTGATGTAAATAATCTATGTAGGTAAAGGTAATTTCCAACAAAAATCTTTAAGTTCTGGGGTGCGATCGCCATTTAAGGTCAGCTTAGAGAGATCCAATTCAGGGAACATATTTTGCTATTCCTTTAACCAATGGTGTTTAAAAAATCGTCAAATCACATTTTATGGTTTGATCGCTGATTCACACATTATTTAATAAAAATAATTTTGATGGCAATTATTCTCAGCTTGCTTTTTTGCCCTTAATTTTAGCCATATAAAATAGCTAGGTTAAATTTATTGACATATTTAGTTTTCATAAAAATAAAAACTTTTTCAAAATAGAATATATATGAAACCCATAAAATTAGTTAAACATGATCATATCTTAATATGGGGTCAAAAATTATTTTTTCTAAACTTAAATTCCATCATTTAAATTTCATTATTTTACGATTTTATTTTAGATATCTAACTATAAAATAAAGTCCTAAATCATCCATCATCAGGTATAGCTTTTTTATGACATTTACATACGCATTATCAGAATATCTCTCCAAAGTTATAAAAACTGTAACAAATAAATGTATTAATAGCTACATTTTCTGAATTACTAAATATTTAGTATAAACAAATACTAATATTTGGCCAATTCATTGGTTTTATTTTTCTGGTGATGATATGTTGACTTGGCGTAACATCAGTAAAATTTTGGCAATTTTTAAATGAAATGAATAAAACAATACTTTATATTTATCCGAGCTATCAGTAGATCCATATTCCCTAGATTTATCAGAATGAAGTCCCATCAATAACCGTAAAAAGTTATAAACTATTGATTTGATGGGGTTTGGAGAGCAGAACATTGAAACTTACAAGGTTCACAACGACTGTAAATGTTGTAATTTTGTAATTGATAACTGACTATACTGAGTGCTGGGTTGTATTAAAAAATATAAATTTTAAGATTTTTTTTGTGATTCCTATCAGGATAAATTCAACTTTACCGAAACCTAGCACAGTAGTAACTAGTAACATATGCAACTTTAAGATACATAGAATTTTATGCCGTTATTAGTAAAAATGTGCATTATACAATAGAATAATAAAATAAAAAAAGAATTTAAATTCTGATCTTTTGAGATGACCAAATACCATTGAGTATTATTTTTTATGTGTAGAGAGGATTTAAACCAGAAGCCTGGAATGTTAATAAAAATCAAGAAATGACAATAGCGAAAAAAAAGATAAGTCTATCCAAAAATTGTTCATATACCTGGGGCTAAAATTGATTACTCTTAATAAAGAAGCTGCTTCTGCAACACGGTTTATCTATAGGGGGGTAGTTTAACTAGATATATATGAAGCAAATCAAAATGCTGACTAGTTAAATCCACCCCTATTTTCCCAAGTAACTGGTAATTCTTGTAAATGCTTGTTAGATATAGGAATCATATTTGATTTCTGAAAAACACGTAGGGTGCTGTATAGCCCAAGGGGCATGGCTCCGCTAAAGCGAAGCGTAACGCACCATCCTGAAAGCCTTTCGTGCGTTACGACGTTCCGTCTAACACACCCTACAACACCTAGATTTTTTCAATAATCAAACCGTAGTCCTATATCAGCTTTTTGTAATATCAACTGTTTCTGATACAAATTGTAATTTTACAACTGACGATCTGAAAGCTAAGTCCGAGGATTTAAGATTTTAGATAAAAATCAAAATCAATATCCAATCTAAATGCAGGACTCAATATAATCAAGAGGGAAAGCTATGAATCAATTAAATAGTAGTGCTAGTACACAAAACAGTAAGAAGATTAATACAGAACAAATTGAACAAATTATCAAAGCAATCATTGCTGGAAAATATTCCTGGGCTTGTGTATTAATTTTGCGTTTTTCTGGCTATAATCCTATAGATTACATACCCTATCGTACCTACATTCGCCTAGTGAAAAATAATTGCTTAGGGGAAAGTTCCAAGTCGAAACATAGGGAGAAAAAAGAAGTATTTGACATCAACTCCAACTGGATTGGACTCTAAATAAGTTGGTGAGAATAAATCAAACGAGGTCAAGCAATATGAAATTGTTGTGATTTAGTTTTTAGTAAAGACTACACCTTATTTGTAAATCCCTGACGGGTATGACTGCGTTTACTGCGTCATCACTCCGAACCTTTAATTATTTACGCCTTCCTACTGAGGGTTTTCTAATTTTGTTTTATTTCCGAGTCAATTTATTTCCAGTATACATAGCAGCTCATGATTTACCCAATGACTACTGTTAACGCAGGTTTACAACCAATGGTGAGAGAAATTGTTTGGCACAAAAAGCAAGAAGTGGCACAAATGCATCAACAGATGTCTTTGGCTTCTTTGCAACGCCAGTTAACTGCTGCGCCAACGGTACGAGATTTTTGGACTGCTTTACAACAAAGTCATAATAAACCTGGAGTAATTGCAGAAGTTCAGAAAGCATCACCTATTTATGGTAATATTTGCCCAGATTTTGATCCTGTGGCGATCGCTAAAGCCTATGAGCGAGGTGGTGCAGACTGTATATCAGTTTTCACTGAAACAGCATTCTTTCATGGTAGTTTAGAAAACTTGCGGGCAATTCGCCAGAGAGTTACCTTACCTTTGTTATGCAAAGAGTTTATTATTGACCCTTGCCAAATTTATTTAGCTAGATCAGCAGGAGCAGATGCTGTACTATTAATTGCAGCTATTCTTACAGATCGTGAGCTGCAAGACTTTCTCAGAGTGATTCACTATCTAGGGATGAATGCTCTAGTGGAAGTGCATAACTTAAGTGAACTAGACCGGGTACTGAAGCTAGACGACATTCGCTTAATTGGGATTAATAACCAGAATTTAGAGGATTTCACCATTGATACCAGCATTACACAGGAGTTGCTGGCTGCTAGGCGATCGCAATTACAAAACTTAGGTGTGATAGTTGTGAGTGAGTCTGGACTATACACACGTGCTGATTTATCCCTCATGGCTGAGGCTGGTACAAATGCCGTGATTGTGGGAGAATCTTTAATCAAACAAGAAGATATAGAGCAGGCCTTGCGCTGTTTAGTCAAAGGTTAGACAGTCCCAGGCTCCAGGCTAATGCTGGAAAAAGCCTCAATATTCAGTTTTAGCTCGCTCAAGCGGGCTATATTTATGTATATTATATGTATACAAGTAATTTTCAACCTATCCCCTATTCCTGGCCATAACATCCCGAACCATCTGAAATTAGCTAGAATAGTTAAATATTTCACAACGAAGCAATACCTTTGCAACAAAAGCGTCACAAATAATATCTACCTTATTAGTAATACATTTAAAAATTCTGAAAGCAAGCAATGAACAAGCAAGTAAATGATAAAAATTCCTCTTTTACTCATGGTGAAAACCAAAACAAAGCGCCTTGGAAAAAAGTAGCCGCCTCTTTATCACTTGTTCTACTGGGGTCAGGTATGACCTTCGCCGGTGGTTATGTGGCTGGAAACCCGCAGCAAATATCCGAGAGGACATCAAACCTGGCATTTAGTCGCGTTAATGCTGCACCACCATTACCAACAGCAACAGGTGCTAACTTCGTGACTCAAGTTGTGCAGAAAGTGGGGCCTGCTGTGGTGCGGATTGAAGCGTCTCGAACTGTCACCAGTCGCTTACCCGCTCAATTTAATGATCCATTTTTCCGGCAATTTTTTGGATCTCAGCTACCTGAAGAACAAAGCCGGGTACAACGAGGTACTGGTTCTGGTTTTATTCTCAGTCAAGATGGGAGTATTCTGACTAATGCCCATGTAGTAGCTGGCGCGGATACAGTCAGAGTCATCCTCAAAGATGGTCGCACCTTTGAAGGGAAAGTCATGGGGCGCGACGAATTAACAGATGTAGCTGTAGTTAAAATTGAAGCCAACAACCTCCCGACGGTAGAAGTGGGGAACTCCGAACAATTGCAAGCGGGAGAATGGGCGATCGCCATTGGAAATCCTTTAGGATTAGATAATACAGTCACTACCGGCATCATCAGCGCCACTGGTCGCAGCAGTAATCAAATTGGCGCACCGGACAAGCGAGTAGAATTTATTCAAACCGATGCTGCAATTAATCCTGGGAACTCCGGCGGTCCGTTATTAAATGCTCGTGGTCAGGTAATTGGCATGAATACAGCTATTATCCAAAGAGCGCAAGGACTGGGTTTTGCTATTCCCATCAACACAGCTCAACGCATCGCTAACCAACTAATTGCTACAGGTGAAGCACAGCACCCCTATTTAGGCATTCAGATGGTAGCGTTAACACCTGAAATTAGGGAACGTCTCAACTCCGACCCCAGTAGCGGTGTGACTGTGAATGAAGATCAAGGCGTACTAATTATGGGCGTTATGCCCAATTCACCCGCCGCTCAAGCCGGCTTACGTGCTGGGGATGTCATCCAACAGCTAAATGGGACATCAGTAACAGAAGCCAGCAGTATCCAAAAAGCTGTAGAAAATGCTCAAGTTGGAGGAGATGTGCGCTTAGGATTGCGTCGCAATGGGCAAAATATTAACCTAGCTGTACGCGCTGGAGCTTTACCTCGTCAACAAGTCCAGTAATTAGTTAATTGTATTTCATGCCGGATAAAGCACAGGTGAATGGAGATAAATCTGCACTTGATCCTCATGATCAATTCTGTGTTATTTATCCCCACTCCCCACTGCTAATTTCCCACTAAATACCGGATACCCAGAAGTAACAGAAAAATACCATATAACTTCTTGATCATGTCACTGCTGATAAATGGCTGATTAGCAAATAACGCTCCCAACAAATTACCCACGATTAGACCAAGGGCAATCAATACAGCATATTTGATATTTATTTGGTTGTTGCGATAATATACTGCTGCGCCTAAGATGCCAATGGGCAAAATTTGGGCTGCAATAGAAGTTCCCGTAGCAAACTTTTGATCCAAGCCAACTAGCAACACCATTGCTGGAACCATAATTGCACCACCTCCAATGCCAAACATTCCCCCAGCAATACCTGCTACTAAACCAATGAGTAACATTTGAATCACTATATTAGACATATTGATGAGTTTTTATCTAAGAGGATGGATTTGGGTAACATTCCGTGAACCCCTTTTTGGGGAGTATTTACAACTTGGGTAATATGAAAATTGACAGCTAAACTACACAAAACATAAGCATCTTCCGCCGACAAATTGGCGAAACCTTTGAGAAAATCAATCATATTGCTTACGGCTAGTTCTAAAGCTGTGTCTAAAGTGGGAGCAAAACCCATTGTAATAATATCAGTCGGGGTTTCGGCAATTGGTGTTGTAAGTTGTAAATCTTGACGCAAAGTTAGCTTAATTCTACCATTCATCGAGGTTTCAATCGCCGTCACGTTCACTTCTCCATCTCCTTGGGCGGAATGTCCATCACCAAGGGAAAATAATCCACCGGGAACAAACACAGGTAAAAATAAACGAGAACCTGCTTGGAGTTGACGGTTATCAATGTTACCGCCATAACTACCGGGTGGAATGGAATTGCGGGAATGTTCTGGGGTAGCTACCCCAAGGATACCAAAAAAGGGTTTTAGAGGAATTTTGATGCCACTATTAGCGGGAAATTCGGCAATATTGTTGGCTAAATCTAGGGGAATAAATCTTAGCGCAGGTTGCGTAAATTGTTGTGGTAACGCGCCCCAGCCGGTACGAATGGCATTAAACCCAACTGGTAAACTAGGTGCGATCGCCTGTAATTCTACCTCTAATACATCACCTGGTTTAGCACCTCGCACATAAATTGGCCCGGTTAGTAAATGGGGACCGCCAGCTACTTTCAATTCTGGGGCTAAATTTTGACAAATATCCAATAATGCTGATGTCAGAAACTCCGGTGGTGCTTTTTCATAAACGTAATAGCCAGTGTAAGTCTCCACATCTATGGTGTCGCCGGAATCAATTGTCAATACTGGTGTGAGTAAATCGGAAAAACCACCTAGATGCACAGTGTCTCTGGTAGCTTTTAAAATGTGATGTGTCATTTATAGCTGGGGAGTAGGGAGTAGGACGTAGGGTAAAAGCCTTTCGATAAAACCTGTTTCCGGCTATACATGGACAAGTACCTGAAAAACGTATACAATTTGGCTAATTATAATCAAACCACTTATTGTAAAGTTAACCAAAGCATAGTAAAAATTTTATGCTGATTTAGGCAGCTTTCACCAGCATTCTATTAATATAAAAAAGTCTTGAGTAAGGAAGGGCAAGAAAAATGGATGTGAAGCTTATTTTAGCGGGATTAACAGTTATATTCAGTGTTGCGTGCTTGTTCTTTGGCACTAAAAATGGCTATTATGATTCAGACAACTATCATGGAAATGGTTCTGCACATTAATAAAACACAATTGAATAGAGGCAAATTCTACTTAAACCCAAGTTTAATTGTTTAAGCTGACTCAAGCAGAGTCTAACCTGATCAAAAATGTCTGTTGTGAATGTGTAGCGGCGCATTACAGAAACTTGCCTCTAGATGATCAAACCAAGATTTAGAATAATGCTTGGCTTTTGAGGTATGTTGATGATTATCAGGTGAGAGCGGAGGAAAGGATGAGGGATAATCTGTGGGCATCCTCTGGCGTTGATGCGGAAGAGTTAACTACTGAGTTAAACTGTTTGCCTTACAGTGTCCAGCATCATGATGAGGGTGTGTGTTTATTAGTACGGATGGGGCCACACCGGATTTTATTAGATTGCGGATTGGGGGATATTTCATCATTGCTGAGTTCGGTGGCTAGTTCACCTATACCAGCAGATTTAGTTTTGGTCAGTCACGCCCACCCAGATCATGCTAGAGGATTGTTAGACCTGCATCAGAGTTTTCCTCTCTTGCCTATCTATGCTAGTGAGGTAACGAGTAAGTTACTACCACTTAATTGGCTAGATCAAGATCCCCAAAAGATTCCTCAAGTTTGTCATGCTTTACCGTTGCGATCGCCTATAGAAATTCAAGCAGGTCTAGTAGTAGAATTATTTCCCTCCGGACACTTACCAGGGGCGGTAGCAATTTTACTAACTTATAATAATGATCAGCGTGCTTATAAGTTACTGTATACTGGGGATTTTTTCTTATCAAACTCCAGACTGGTGGAGGGTTTACGTTTAGAAGAATTACGGGGATTAGAGTTAAATGTACTGATTATTGAAGGTACTTACGGCACATCCCGTCATCCCCACCGCCGTCACCAAGAAAATCAACTAGCGGAGCGAATTAATCGGGCGATCGCCGAAGGTTTTTCTGTACTATTACCAACACCAGCTTTAGGTTTGGGTCAAGAACTGTTGATGTTATTACGTTCCCATCACCACTTCACAGGTAGGAATTTAGATATCTGGGTGGATGGTGCAGTGGCTGCTGGTTGCGATGCTTACCTAGAACTACTACCCCACTTACCGCCATCAGTACAGAACTTCGCCCGTCATCAACCCTTATTTTGGGATGAGCGTGTCCGTCCGCGAGTGCGGCGCTTACAGCCAGAAAATCTCACTACTGTAGGGAAGTCTCCCTGCATTGTGCTGACAGACTCCACAGCCGATTTAAATCAATACTGCCAAAAAGACACTGGGCCTTGGATTATCCTATTACCAGAAAAAATTGATATAAAAATTAATCCCAAATATTCAGCCAGCACCACCGATGAAAGTTATCTCCTCGCCCAACACAGTGATGGACCTGGAACAACGCAGCTAATTCATAATTTGCGTCCCCAGCACGTGGTTTTTGTCCACGGTTCCCCGTCCTACTTAGCGGATTTAACTAGCTTAGAAGAATTACAAAACCGTTATCATGTCCATTCTCCACTAGCTGGTACTTTAGTAGAACTACCCATTGGGGAGACATTCTTACAACCTGCACCACCAGAAACTAACTATGAAGGTGAACTCACAGAGTTAGGAACAGTTATTACAGTTACCTTACCCAATACCATTACCGATGACCCTCGTTGGCGACAATTTGGCGATACTGGTTTAATTGAAGCGCGTTGGCAAGGTGAAGAACTAGTATTACGGGGATTATCCCCCAGAGAACTGCTGCATCAAAATAGCGATCGCTACAGTTCGTCTGATATAAATTGTTGTGGGACGTGCCGACACCAAAGAGGACAACGGTGTTGGAATCCCGCCTCTCCTTTATATAACTTTAAAGTCACCCTTGAGGGATATTGTCCCGCCTTTGAAAGCTTATCTGATTCTGAAACCCAAACTTGAGGGATGAGTCCTCCTTTGAAAGCTTATCTGATTCTGAAACCCAAACTTGAGGGATGAGTCCTCAGTTACCTAGAATACTGAAGACTCACCAAGATTTTTCAAGATCCGATGAATCGCATCTCTACTCAGGATTAGATTCGGGAGAATGTTTGTGAATACGCTCTGATTCTGGACAATCTTCCGTCATCAGAAACTCTATATTACCCCGTGGCACTGAGGCTAACTTTTGGGTTACAGAGCCAATGCTTTCTAGACGAACCATTTCCTCCCAAGCGCACACTTCGTCTTCTTCATCTGTTTCGTACCGTAGAGTCACTAAATCCCCTTCTATATCGAGGATGCGGGCGCGTTCAATCCAGCGTTGCTGGTCCCGCAAGAATACACATACCTCGCGCCCATCGCAACACAGTTGATAAATCTTGCGGTGTAGCATGTACTGCTTCTACCTTTTTAAACAACGTAGTTAAACCTGTAAAATTTGGGTTTTACCCCATTATTGAGATACACCTTTGAGAAATTAGTTCCGTGGTTCAGAACTGCTGTAGTCTTATAATTGTACCCATAGAATTGCTCATTTTGGACAAAATTTAGAGTAATTTTTACTCACAGACTCACAGCTATTCTACCCGTTGAACACAATTTCCTTCAGGTCTTCAGCTAATATCTACCTTATAAAGGTGACACAATTCGGTAATGCTCCTAACCACGTGAATGTGTGCTGGTGAGTATTTCCAAAAGTTTGTAAGAAAAAATACTCCAAATCAAGCGTTGATCGCGGTTGTTTGATTTGCTTACTTGTAGTCATGGGCATTGCTGGAAAGTCCGGGAACTCTGCTTTATTTTATCCCTATGTATTTGATCTTAACTCATCTCCTGCCCACTTAATTCTTTTCTACAACAATCGGTGAGGAGTTTTGAGTTGACACACTAAAAAGTTGAAGCGCAGTGTGCCTGAGATCAGGGTTTTCCCGCTACTATCCCATGACAATATTACCCAAGTTGATATTGGGGGAGAAATTCCATAGGCATGGCGGAGGATGCTTCTCTTTTAATTTGACCTGCGGCGACTGCATCATATAAAGATGAGAGGACTGCCAAATCCTCTCTTCTGTAGCACTTAGTGGCTAAGACTTGATGGATTAAACCCTCAGATTCAACACTAAGATATCCAGTTTGAAAGGCAGATTCAACGAGTGTGCGAATCATTTTGCTTAGGGTATGGTGAATATTTTCTCTTTATATATTGTGGAGTAGGTCTTTGCTTTATTCGTTGATATGAAACTGCTACCACGGTTGATTCTAATCACAAAAATTTGTAATCTGGATCACAATATATTTTTCACCAAGTTATTTTGAGGCGGCTAAACCATTCCCTAATCTCTCAAATTAAATTAATCTAGCTGAGTCAGAATGGATGTAAAGCTTACCTAGACTGGTTATTGGTTATCCAAAATATCATATTCACCTGATGGAAATTTCTCTTTTATGGAATTGTCAAGTAGTTTTTGGAGAAACTCAGAAATCTGATGTGGAAGGTTAGCAGCTTGGTTATATGATGTTTATAGCGGGTTGTAAAAAGAAAACTAGAAGTACAGGTAAATGTATAAATCATAACTTAGTAATTCATGGCTACTGGAAAAATTGCCGAAAATCTTCATCTTTTTGACTCAATTTCACCCAGTCTAAATTAAGAGCGCTAAATTTTTGTACTAAGCGCTCGCACGCCGGGCGTTCAGTGGCATAATGTCCAGCATCAACTAAAATCAGATTGCGATCGCGGCTTTCCTGAAACTGATGGAATTTACAATCAGAAGTTAAATAAACTTGAGCTTGAGTTTTGACTACCGCCCCAATAAACCCAGCACCAGAACCGCCTAAAACAGCCACGCGGGAAATTTTCTGCTGTAAGTCCGCAGTAGGTGAAAAAATCAAATGAGCCGGAGACAATTTAGTTTGAATGTTAGCCAGTAACTTTTGCAAACTCATAGATGACTCCAGTACACCAACACGCCCATAACCCAATCCTCCTTGTGTGGGTACTATGGGAGTAACTGATTGCAAGTTTAAAATTTGAGCCAAAACATCAGCAGTACCATCTTGTACTTGGTCAAAATTTGTATGGGCGCTGTAGATCCCAATATTGTGCATAAAAGCTAATCTTGCCATTTCTGCAATTGGTTCACCACTACACAAAGATTTAGGAGGATTAAAAATCAGTGGATGATGGGCAAAAATTAGATTAGCATTGAAAGCGATCGCTTCTTCCATAACAGCTAAAGTTGGTGTTAAACAAACCAGCACCCTTGCTTTTTCTGATAACACACCAGGCTGGATTTGCCAACCGCAATTATCCCAGCTTTCACACCAAGCAGGATTAGCCCATTCCTCAAACCAAGTAATTAAATCAATAATTTTCACAAAAATACAATCCCAGGAAACTAATATATGATTATTTAGTTCTTTAACTAGAGTGACTTGCTCAAATTTACAACAGATTATTCAGTTTGCAGAAAAAAATCAGAGTTCACTGCTAACAAACAGCGAAAAGTTGGGAACTCTTAGTTTATGGACAAACGCCAATTCATAGGGGAACACATTGATGCTTTCAACAAACGGCGAATATCAATCTTGGGATATAAAAGAAACAGTTTTGCCTGTAGCGTCAAGTTTAACAGAATCTGAAAACACACCCACAGAAGTAACTACCGGCTGTGTTACCAAGTTTTACGGTCATTATCGTGATTCAATGGCAATGTATAGCCCAGCAGATACAGTTGCTGAGTATCTTGATGCACACAAATCCTGGTTTTCCCGTTGTGCGGAACCAATGAAGGTGCAACCCTTGGGCGCAAATGGTTATGCGTTGATTATTGGTCGCTTTGGCTCTTTTGGTTATGATGTAGAACCAAAAATTGGCTTAGAATTGTTACCACCAGAGGAAGGAATATATCGGATTCGGACAATTCCAGTCCCAGACTACCATCCACCAGGGTATGATGTGGATTATCAAGCATCGCTACAGTTGGTAGAAAAGGCAGTTGACAACTGTTCTAGCGGTTTGAGTCAGATGACACAAATTGAATGGGAATTAGATTTAGTAGTTGATCTGCACTTTCCCAGATTTATTCAACGATTACCCCAATCCTTAGTTAAATCTACAGGCGATCGCCTGCTGAATCAAATAGTCCGTCAAGTATCACGCCGTTTAACCCGCAAAGTCCAAGAAGACTTTCACCAATCTTTGGGAGTTCCCTTTCCTGTTAATTCTCGGAAAAAGCGCCAGGGAGAATAACACAGGAGGGGAGATCATCGGGAGTAAGATTGATTTACCGAAAATTTGGGTTTAAAGCCCCGTCCTTATAGGACGGCTTTGGTGATATTATGTTTTTAGCGGTAAAGCGCACAAATAAAAAACGAAGTAGGTCAAGCGGACGACTCCTGATCCGGAACCCTGGTAGTAAAAATCCTCAATCTTGTATAAATGTGGGAGTAAAGCAAAAATTCCAGAAATCGTTTCAAACGCGGTCGGGCAGTCCGTGTATGCTTGTGGACGTATCCAAACGGGGAGATTTGAATATTTATTTTATATTCAGGTTTCTAGAGAGGGCGGATGAAGCAAGAATCCTCATGCCTTTAGGCTGAGGAGTGTCAAACTCCTCCCCCTCCCTGTAGCGGAACTAATAACTAAGCATTAGTCAGGATTCTTTGTACAATTTGTATCCCAGTGATAGCCTGCCAAGTAAACAAGCCTAAAATTACAAAATTTAGGGTAATGTGAGTCATTCGCGCCCAATTTGCTCCCTTTTGCATAAAAGGAGATAAAGAAGCGGAAAATGCAATTAAACCAGTCATTCCTAGTCCAGCTAGTAAATGTGGCCCCACAAATAACTTACCGTTATTGATATAGGTGACAGCCATACCACCAAGCGCACCTACCACCATCAAGCTTAAAAGTATAGAACCCACTTGATGGTGTTTAACGTTATATTTACCTTTAATCAGTTCTTTCTTTTCATCCCCTTGCGCGCCTCTAGTCCGTTGTACTTGTAGTCCTGAGTAAGCAGCGTAAAGTGAGATTGCTAATAGTACCCACATGGTGACTGGGTGAAAAAAGTTTAGCCAATATTTAACGTCAGATGACAGTTCTAAGGTCATAGTGTTCTCGCCCAATTCTTAAATCTTCATAAAAATTAGCATAACGCTAATTTCTGTGATTAAAGTTGCTAGAACAAAAATATCTGAGGAAATCACGAATCGTCAGAAATTCGCGGATTGTCAAGAATTATTCTGCTTTCTTGCGAAAGTAGTGAAACAATTTCAGACTAAATTTGGGGAAGAGACTGAGAAAACCTGCTTTGTCCGGAAATATTGATTATGGAAAATCAAGATATATTGCTGCTCAATTCTGCTAAAAGTGGCGATATGGAGGGGTTGTGTAGGCTACTAACTACTGGTGCTAAGGTTGACGTTGGCGATCGCACTGGGACAACAGCTTTAATGTTTGCTGCTAACTTAGGGTACACCGAAATTGTGCGATCGCTACTAGATGCTGGGGCTAACATCGACTTACCCAGAAAACGCTATGGTTTAACAGCTTTAATGCTGGCGGCTAGTAATAATCAACTTGACATTGTGCAGCTTTTAGTATCCAGAGGTGCTAATATCAACGCCATTAACGAAGATGGCAGCACAGCTTTAATGGCTGCTACAGTTAAAAATCATCTTGATATAGTGCAATTCTTGCTAAGTGCTGGTGCTGAAGTAAATATCACAGACAAAGATGATGATAGCGCTGTGAAATTGGCGATAAAATCCGGTAACACAAAAATCTTGCAACTACTTTTACAGCATGGGGCTGATATCAATATCGTATATCAAGAAGGGGAAACACTTTTAATGATTGCGGTTGATGTGGGAAATTTAGATATTGTCAAAGTGTTACTCGCAGCCGGAGTAGATGTCAACCAGAAAAATGAACATGGTACTACAGCACTATTAGCAGCAGCAGCTACAGGACATAGTGCGATCGCATCTACTTTACTAGATCAAGGCGCTGAAATTAATCTCCAAGACAAAGATGGCGAAACAGCTCTACATCTAGCCGTTGTCGAAGGTTATATTCATCTAGTGGAATTATTACTTAAGCGAGGTGCAAATCCTCAAATTACCAATAATCTCGGTGATACATCTATTCTAGTCGCCGCCTTACAGGGACATAACCAAATCTTACAACTATTATTAGGTTCTGCTAACCAGATAAATCAAACCACCCTTGGCATACCCCTGATGTTAGCAATATCCCAGGGAAATATTGAAATAGTACAAACATTACTAGATTACGGAGCTAATGCCAATACCTTCGGCAATGATAGCAAAACAGCCTTAATTAAAGCCACAGAAGGAAACTACACCGGAATTATCCGGTTATTGCTGGCCAAAGGTGCAAATATAAATTTTCAGGACTTAGCAGGAGCAACAGCATTAATGTGGGCAGTATCTGGAGGCTATAGTGGAGCTGTACAGATATTACTGCAAGCAGGAGCCGATGTAAATCTGAAAAATCGCGGCGGTTATACAGCTTTAATGATTGCCGAATTTAACGGTTATAAAAATATAGTTCAGAGTTTACAAAAAGCAGGCGCACAGGAATAATTGTTTGAATAAATTTAGGACTTACGCAAGAACTCTCTTAAACCCTCTTAACTTTGTGTACTTTGTGTCCTTTGTGGTTTGTTTATTCCTAATTTTGCGTAAGTAATGAAATAATCAAAACAATAAAACTACATCGTCAGTTTTATCAACTGGCTACGCCGGAGTAACAAAAAAATTGAAACACAAAGATATAACAGGCAAAATGTTTTTCCCTCTGTGTTTCCTACTGTGCTAGATATGCCTAATATATAAGGTTTTGTTCTAGAGAACAGTATTATAAAAAGCAGTTTTTTGGTATTATAATGAGACAGTAGTTATTAAATGAGCCAAATAGCCACACACAAGAACATACCTAATTTATGGATAGGTATTGGTTGTCAAAAAGGTAGTTCACAGAAATTGTTCGCCACAGCAATTGAGAAAGTATTTCAAGAAAATCAACTCAACGAAAATGCGATCGAAGGTGTTGCTACTATTGACAAAAAAGCCTCAGAACTGGGGTTAAGAGAATTTTGTAATCTACGCAGATTCCCATTAAAAATCTTTTCCGCCGCAATTTTATCTACTGTTCCCGTACCCAACCCTAGCAAAACCCCTCAAAAACAACTGGGAACCTCTAGCGTAGCGGAAGCAGCAGCTATTCTCGCCGCCTCCCATACTTTCCCAGGGTTAGGAATTACCCAAGATGTAGCGAATACACTAACCACAGAGGCACAAATAACACAGAGAAATCAGGATTTGAGAGATATCTTGCTATTAGTTCCGAAATACATTTTTCGTTTACGAGGAGAACCGGGAACGGTAACAGTAGCGGTGGCTTGTGTTACAGAATTTTGCGGAAAAAATAGCTAATTAAACTAGAAACAATAGTCAGCACAATTGAACCGAAAAAAGCGGGTAAGAAACCTTCAATTTCAAACCCATAACCAGGAGTAAGGTTACTGGCCAACCAAAGAGTTAACCCATTAATCACAAATGTAAACAAACCAAAGGTCAGCAAGGTAATGGGAAAAGCTAAAATGCTTAAAATTGGTCGAATAAAAGCATTAACCAAACCAATAATTGCTACTGCTACACAAGCAGACATAAAATTGCTGACATCAAAGCCAGGAACAACATTAGCAGTGATTAGCAAAGCCACCGCAGTGGTTATCCAAGTGAGCAAAAAATGTTTCATCTCTTAATCAATTAAAATTAGCTATCGTCTCAATAGTGCTTCCCACGTAGCACCACCAACCACACCGTCAACCTCCAAACCATAGCGCTGTTGTGCAGCTTTTACTGCTGCTTCAGTTACTAGACCAAAATCGCCATCGACATTACCAGTCAGCAAGCCTAGTTGCTTGAGTCGTTCCTGTAATTTTCTCACTTCAGAATTACGCATTCCTAAACGCAAAATGGGTAATCCTTGAGCTGTATATTGAACCCCAGGAATTTGACCTGGAGTTTGGGGAGTCGGTCTAGGTTGGGTTTGGGGAGTGGGTTGATTTCCTCTGGGAGAAATGGGATTTGCAACTGGTGTAGGTCGAGTAGGAACAGGAAAATTGGGGTTGAAATTAGATGGTGGATTTGATGATGATGTTCTCGGTGCAAATGGTTCCGAGGGGAATAGTCTTTGCCAAGTGATAGCATCAACAACACCATCTGGATTTAAATCAACTGCACGCTTGAATTGAGAAACAGCCAAAGCTGTAGCCTCTCCGTAAACACCATCCACTGTACCTAAGTAGAAACCCAAAAGTCTTAAAGCCGCCTGAAGTTCTGATACTGATTCCCCTCGACTACCGACTTTCAGGGTAGGACGATTAATACCGCCTCTGGGAGTTACTTGGGCAATTTTTTGGGATAGTGCAATTGCTACTACCCCATTAGAGGTCATAAGTAACAACGTAGATGAAAACAAGAGTAAATAATAAAACTTACCTGTCTTCCAGCAACGAAATGCTTTTAGTGACTCAAAGTAGTTCAATATACTTGTTGTCAGACTAACTTGCATGGTTTTTCTTCCAGAACTTATGGTGCTAATATTACACCTGCTTGAATATATAAAGTAGCTGATGCAATGGCAATTTTAACCTAAAACGGCATTAATTACTGTTTCTTGACCAACTAAAGAGATATAAGGTGACTGTAAATACTTACAAGCGGCCGCTATGGTGTCTTGAACAGTGACTGAGGTAATTAATTCTGGAAACTGGTGATCAAAATCCAGACCTAAACCAGATGTTTCATACCAGCCGTATATTTGGGCAATTTGACCGTTAGTTTGTTTACCCAAGGCATACTGCCCCAAAATTTTGTTTTTAGCAGCTTGTAGGGCAGTTTCTGATACTTCTGTAGTACAGAGTAAGTCTACTTCGGAACGTAGTCCTTCTAGGGCTATACTGGTATTCTCGGCTGCTGTACCCATGTACACTACAAATGAACTGGGATCTAGCCTTGTCGGATAAAATGCCGATACTTCGTAAGCTAAACCCCGCTTTTCCCGTAATTCCACAAACAAGCGGCTAGAAAGTCCATTACCTAAATAGGTGGACAACAATTTTAAAGGAGCATAATCTGGAGAAGTGATGGATGCGCCTAAATAACCCAACATGACAATTGATTGTTGTGTTTTGAAAGGTTGTAGCCTTTGCTGGGGTTCTGGTTTAATTGTTGGTAAATTTAGTGATGGTAAAGGTTCTGGCGGAATTTGCCAATCCCCAAAAACTTGCTCTACTAGTTGGACTGCATCTTCTACAGTGATTCGCCCAGCAATACTAATGACGAGATTATCTGGACGAAAATGGGTTTGATGATACTGCACTAAATGATCACGGGTTAAACCACTCATTGTGGTTTCATCTCCTAATATTGACATAGCATAGGGATGATTTTGATAGATCATCTGCCGCATTTGGCTAAAAGCAAGGCTTAACGGTTGCTCTTTTTGAGAGCGAATATTTTGTAATGCTAAACGTTTTTCTAGTTCTACTTGGTCTGCGGGAAAGGTAGGCAATCGCAATATTCGCCCTGCCAATGTTAAAATTTCCTCAAAGTCAGATGTCACCGTCTTTAAAGACAACAAAGAATAATCAGTAGCAGCATTAGCACCTAAACTGGCTCCCACAGATTCCACTTTTTCTGCAACTTCCCAAGTGGAAAGTCCCTCGCATCCTTTTGTAATCACTTCTGACAGCAAATGAGCTAACCCAGCTTGCTCCCGATTTTCGTAACAACTACCAGCACGGACAAATATCCGCGCCGCCACAATATCTGCAACCGGATTTTCTGTCAGTAAGACGACGATACCATTGTTTAATATAGTGCGATGAATAGCAGGAGAAGATAAAGTAGGTTTCACAATTATCAATGATCAATTAACTATAGTTATTATCGGTGGTTAGCTGATCATTTGGTAGTGAATAATTACCCTGCAACCTTCGTCACTTTATAGCAACCGCCAAAAACCGCCAAGGACGTTAGGGCATATCTTGTACCAAGCCCTAGCGATTAGAAATCGCGGCTATACAAACAAAGTCCGCCTACGCGGACTAACGAAAAAACAGGGATTTTGAACCCACGTAGGTGGCCTTCCCTACGGGAAGACGCTTCGCGTCACGCCTGTATAGCCGTGACTTCCAGTCGCCAGGTGCAAGATATGATTTAGGGCATTAACTGATTATAAAAATTAGACACCGAAAGGCTTTTACCCTACTCCCCATCTGTATATCAGGTAAATAAAATTAAAGCCCCCAAGTTTTCCTGACTTTAGGAGCTAAGAAAAATTTTAAGTCCACCGCAACGCCGTTTTACCTAAGTTTATGACCTGGTTAAACCAGGTGGGTGCCGACTGTCATCGTTTTAAGTTTCCGGGTACTTGCCCGGTTTACTGCCACGAGACTTGTTAGCTGCCCTTTGCATTAAAGACATAGATCAAAAAACTTGATGGCAGTCACCAACGTCGCAGTGCAACTAGCTTATTATAGCTTTCTCACAGAGGTTGTGTGTTTAGTTGTGAGAATTTTTTTGGGAATTTAACTGGGATACCAGATAGATTCTATGGTGTGGGCTATGGTAATCATGGTATCTCGACTCTGATCATCCGATAATACAGTTACGTGTCCCAGTTTCCGTCCTGGACGGGATTCGGTTTTGCCGTACCAGTGAACGAATGCTTGGGGAATTGCGGCTAATTTTTGGCGCTGGCTGTGGTAATGGCTGGTGGAAATTTCATATCCTAGTAGGTTAACCATGACAGCACTAGCACAATGTAAAGCCGGATTTGCTAAAGGTAAGCCACAAACTGCTCTCAAGTGTTGCTCAAATTGCGATGTTTCACAAGCATCTATGGAAAAATGCCCAGAATTATGGGTACGCGGGGCAATTTCATTAATGAGAATTTTACCTGCTTTGGTGAGAAATAGTTCTATGCCAAAAACCCCCACGACTTCTAGGCTATTTAAGAGGGTATGGGCGATCGCCTCAATTTCTGCCACTTGATTCGGTGTAAGATCAGCAGGTGCAATCACTCGCCGACAGACCTGTTGCTCTTGTTGGGTTTCCACCACTGGGTATGTCACCACCTCACCTTCCACAGAACGAGCCGCAATTATGGCTAATTCTCGCTCAAAAGGGACAAATTCTTCAATTAAAAACTGAGCTTGACTTGAAGCTACATCTATGCTATGTAAATTCAGCTTTTGCTGCAAAGATGCTAAATCTTCAATAATAAAAGTCCCTTGACCATCATAACCATGTCGTCTTGATTTTAAAACCAGAGGAAAACCCAGTTGTTCTATTTGAGAAGAGAGATTTTTTGGCTGTGACAGGGCGAAAAATTGCGGGACGGGTAAACCTAAATTTTGTAAGTAACTGCGCTGATCATATTTATCTAAAAGCGGAGTTAAAGCCTCTAACCGAGGACGAAAGCAAAAGCCTTGATCTTGGATTAAAGATAAAGCATCAAGATTCACAAATTCATTTTCAAAGGTAATGATATCAGTCCTTTTGGCTAATATCTCTGTAGATAGAGCATCATCAACATTTGCTAATATAGCATCCTGGGCGATCGCCACAGCCGGATCATCAGAACTAGGAGTTTGTACCACCAATTCAACGCCCAACTTTTTAGCTGCGTCCCCCATCATCCAGGCCAGTTGACCACCGCCAATTACACCAACACGCTTCATCGACATCCTAGAGAATAACGAGTTTCTACGCCAGTCTTAGAGTTTACACCACTAGCCTTCCCACACAGTTCTTTAATTTGCGCCCCATCCAAAATTGCATCAGTGAAATCTGCACTATCTATATTCACATCAGTAAAAGTGGAGCGTAGCAACAGAGCCTCTATAAAAACAGCATCGCTCAAATCAGCCCCGGCGAACTTTACCTGATCCACCATAGCATTACTTAAATCCGCCCCATGCAGATTTGCTTGAGTCATTACCGAAGCACTCATCACTGCTCCCCGTAAATCAGCATCTGCAAAATTAGCTAATTCCATATTGGCGTTAGAGAACTCCGCCGCTTGTAAACTTTGCCCAGAAAAATCCCGCCTAGCTAACTCTGCATTACTAAACGACATCGGATGAGTCCAATCTGCCCAAGCTGGGGAAGCTAAAAACCATACAGTAACCCCTAGAATAAATGCTAATCCTTGTTTCCAAAACATAATCAAGTATTTAATCGCTCCTTTTAGCTTACCCCATTTGAATTTGGGCTTAACCTCCGTAGGTTGGGTAGAGGAACGAAACCGAAAAACGATGAGATAATGAAAGTCCCCAACATCAGGTTCGGATAGCTTGGTAGGTGGCAAAACCAAATATCCCGTAAGTGCGGTTAATTGACCGGGGATTGGTGGGCGATGATAGCACCAACCTTAATTTTAAGATTTGCTAACTATTTACAACAGTTCGTATACTTATTTAACAATACTTCATCTTGTGGTTCACAAGTAAAGATTATTGTATTTTGAGTTCAACATTTACTAGGGACTGCTAGTCTTTTATTAGGTGAGCATTTAAGAAATTCTTGTTGTGTATAAGTGTTTTAGACAGCTTTACAAAGCGAGAACTTACTCTCACTTCCTCATGATTAATTAACTATTTAGGAATCTCTCACAAATCTATATTCACTAACTACACAAATTCGACAAGTCTTAATTACTAGCACTGTTATGACTCATTACTCTATTGATTGGATTGAAGCTTGGTGTCAAGAAAATGGCTGGACAGAATTATTTGTCGAACGCCGTAATAACTATTGGGCTTTTCCCCCTGGATGCGTAATGCCAGAACCAATTCCCAATCACGTCCTCAACTTGATTAAAGCTCAAAATGGATTAACTTTTGAGGAAAGAGTCTGGTCAGCATCAGCAGTAATTAGCACAATTGTAGCTATCATTTCTACATTTGTATTTAAGTGTCCTATGCCATTAGTTTTAGCCTTCGCTTTTAACGCTGTGACTGTGGCTCAATTTGAAATGGAAGATGCCTAAAGAGTTTACCCTGAGCGAAGTCGAAGGGTCAAAAGTTTTTAAGCCTTGGCGATTAGAAATCGCCATTATATCTTGATCTATCTCCCCTCCTCGCTTGCCTACGGTGTACACACAAGTAGAAGTAAACTACTAGG
>NZ_CAWUOL010000077.1:0-25434 GCF_963923915.1 Nodularia chucula CCY0103
TTACCATATTTTGGGTTATTTTTATCACCTCTTTCTTAACATTCAACACTTCTGGCTAGTCAATTAAAATTTATTTTACTTCTCTCACTTCTCCCAGGCGAGTAAAGCGGATTTCAATCCGTCTTCGCGTTACATCCTCTTGACGCGCTATACTTGCAAATTGTCCATTTGGTAATATTAACTGTGCCGCAGAATAAGCTCGAAATGATAAACCTCGCAGTCTACTTTCTTTTTCTTGGATATCACGCAGTACTCTAACTACCGATAAAGCACGCATTAATCCCAAATCAGCATTAGAACCTGCTTGTAATTTACCCACTGATAAACTACCAGCAACTACCTTTTCTAAATTTATATCTAAATTACTTGTGACATTACCATTAGGTTGTCCATCAGTGTGTCCAATTATTTCCACAACATTAATATTATATTGTTTTGTTCTATCTTCTATTTCTGGAACTATTTGTTGCAAAATATAATTTGACATGGTTGCAGGTATTTCTGCACTACCAGAAGCAAATCTATAATCACCTTCATCTTTAATAATAATAATTGGTGGTGTATCTGTTGATTCTTTTTGTGACTGTAGTTCAGTTTCTAAATATTTTACTTTCTGCTCTAATTCTTTGACTTTTAAAGCTAAATTAGCTGAATTTTGATCAGGTTTATTTTGACTATTAGTAATTTGTGATATGATAATAGTTAAAAATAAAAATAAAACTAATATCATAAACGCATTAGAGATCAGATCCGTAAAAGCCTGCCAAACGTTTAAATCTTCTTTGTCTTCAGTATAGCGGTAACGGCGAGCCATAGATTGAATTGGTTAGTTGTGAATATAAATTATCACTAATTAATCTGATTTACGTGGGTATTCAACTCCTTGTTTAAGTCTGACAATGGAGTTTTTTGTATCATAAATATTTTTATTGCATTCTTGAAGATTACCAATAAGCACTTGAAAACCTTTGGTATTTATACTTGTTTGTTTATCAATACCTTTAATTATTTTAATTATATTATTGCTTATATTTTGATACTGGGCAATTAGTTGAAAATTGTTATCTTGTAATAATTTAATTAAATCGGATTGAGTATTAGCAAACTCCAGACCAAATTCAACACTAAACTGGTGAATATAGCCATCAATATTACTCACAAAAGTTTGCAGATTTTGATGATTTACATCTATTTTATTTGCTACATTATTAATTGTCAAATTTACTTCATCTGTATGTGCTTTGAGAATTTCTAGTAATTGATTAATAGCTGTTATTAACTCTTCTAAATTATTAAATTTTTCTCCCACCCTTTGATCTAAATTATCTAATTTATTAACTGCTTTTTGGTAACTGTTAGCTCCTTGTTTGAGTTGGGGAATGATTTGACTAAGAATATTTTGATTATTTTGATGTAAATCTAATACTTGAATTGAAGTTTGATTAATACTTCGGATTTCTTCCGTTAAATTAACTAAAGAATGACTGCAATTATTAAATTCAATTAACGCTGTTTGAATTAGTTCCGTTGTTGCTGCCAAACTTGCAGCTGACTGAGAAAATTTTTGTTGTGTATTACTCAAATCTATTGTAGCTGATGATAGTTGCAGAGGAAACTGACTTTCATTAAAAGTTTCAGCAGACTCTTTAAATATTTGAGAAGTTAAATTTAACTCTGTCATTGAATTTTGAAAATCATCAGCAGCACGAGCCATAGTTCCAGCAGCTTCAGAAAACCTTTCATATACTTGTCTAGCTAAATCTGTAGTCTCTTTATTTCCGTCAGCAATTTGTTGTGCTACCTTACTCATAGATTTTTCTACTGCTGCGCGCACTGTGTCACCAAAATTTGTTAAAAATATATCTTGTTGAGATACCATTTCTTTAACTATTTTATCAAGACGAGTATCACCCTGAACGTTAGGAAGATAAATATTATCCAGATAATCTTCTAAAGAACTCATGAAGCGATATTTAGCAAGTCCACTATTAAACATAAAATTGACTACAGTTAACAAAGCACTAAAAAATATTCCCGTTAAACTAGTAGTAAATGCAATACTCATTCCTTGTAATGGTTTTTTTAGTTCATCAACTAAATTACTTACATCACTAGCATTAACTTGATTAATGGTTTGACTTAGGGTAGATAAATTAATTGTAATCCCTAAAAAAGTTCCCATTAACCCAAATGCTAAGAGTAAATTTGGCAATATTCGACATAAATAATCTATTTGTTCACAGGTAAAACCCTTGACTTTTTCATGAGCATAAACTTGGTCAATTAATGCTCCGGTATTTATCTGTTCTATTTGTTTACTAGCCTTGCTAAATCTATTCTCCAATGTTGTAATAATGCTTGGTATTTGTGAGGGTGTTTGTCCCTTGATTAATTTTTGGACTTTATTAGTCAAAGTTATCAAATAATGGTAAAGAAATATGCGAAGTAAAATAGTAACTATAGATGGAACGATCACCAGAACAATAGTGATAACAATTAAGTAAGGTGGTAGATTTGGCATAAAAATGACTTTTGGTAGTGCAGGATATTGTTAATACTGGGTAGATGTGATTAACTACCCATTAAAAACTACAGTGGATATCTAAGCATAATTTTCTTTCTTTCTACTTCATATTCTTCTAGCGTAATAACACCTTCATCTAAATCTTGTTTTAGCTGTTGTAGTTCTTGCCGTCGTCTGGAGCGATTATCAGGATTATCTTCAAAGTCATTGGGTAATATTTCACCAACAATAGCTTTTTGATTTCCTATGTCATCTCTGGAAAAAAGTGAATCTTGATTTCTAAATTTTGCATCCATTCTCTTCCAAAAACGATTGATTACGCCTTCTCTTACTGTAGGTTTTATATTTTCTGGTGACACATATACTCTTGGTATATATGGAAAATTGGGACTATCTTCAGGAATTTTCTTGAGCTTATCTGGAAATTGACGTAGTTTCGGGAGATACTTGTTTACCCATAATGTCCGAGTATTTTGCATTTCAGCAATTGTATCATCCAAAATTTTTCTTAATGTTTCAGCTATATTAGGATTATTTGCTAAATATTCTATAGCTTCTATCCAATTGGCACTCACACTAGCAGTATAATAATCATCTTGGAAAGAATCATAATGTTGAAACGCTAATTCCTCAGTATTTAGATTTTGTTTTAACAACTCCAATGCTAAACAAGGATAAAAAATATCCTCTATTTCTTCTATTTTTCTTGCATCAGGTGGAATAATATCAGGAAAGGAAGCGCGAGAATCATTATGTAACAAACATTTGTTGGAATTTTGTTCTCTTATATATGGGTTTCTCATTGTTTCCAAATTACTAATTAATCTTAAAGGAAACCCAGCATACTCATTGACAATCAAAATCTCATCATCTGCTTGCATTGCTTTTAAAACAGTTGTTGAGACTCCTAAATCTTGTGCTAACATTTCTTTAAAATCTCGTACTTCTGTTTCGTCTGTATCTTTATATCCTATTAATTTACTGCTTTTAGCAGGATCATCTCGGAAATAAGGATCATTTAAATTTAAACGCAGTAAGGGTTCAGCTTCCTGCATAATTTGTGCTAAACGAGTTGACCGCGCAGCCAAGGAATATTTCTGTACAAAGCGTTTAATCACAGAATTAACCATATTCCCCCCACGAAAAGCAAATAAATTATCAACTTTCATGTCAATTTCTTGTTTTATTTGAGAGGAATTATTGCGTTCCATATTCAGGAAAAATCCCAAAGATACTCCTCTACCTGTTTCTTCTATAATTCCTGAACTGGCTAATACTAACTGGGGACGAACATCATTGTCTGGTAACATCGTTTGATAACAAAGGTCTATATCTTCGATATCAAAAATTGCCTCACCACTCATTTCATCAAAATTTAACTCTTTTAATTCTCTTTCTTCTTTTTCATAAGTAGTTTGTAAATCTTCTACCAAATTGCTAAAAACCGCAACTTGTTTTAGTCTATCTTGAATATGATGTTGTAATTGGTTAACAATTTTGAGCGTTTCTTGTTGGGTGATTAGTTCAAAATTATGTCGAATAAGTTTGCAAACCTCCTGGATAACTTTCTTACATTCCTCCTGGAATTGTATATTTTTAAAATTGACAAAGGGAATACCTAGTTTATTTTCAATTTCTGCAATTATTTGTTCAGCATTATCCCATTTCTTTTCTACATCTTCTAATCGCTTCATACCACTATAACTAGCGATTGATTCTTGTAAATTAATCTGATATTTTTGCAATTCATATTGCAGTGCAGTTAGCCAGTTGCGTGTGTTTTTAATAGAAAAATTGGGTTCACTGGGGGTAAGTAATTGAATAATATAATCGTCAAGATTAACGGTAAGTTCTTTGAGAATTTTAGGAGCAGTTTGAATTAATTTTGTCAACCAATAGCCACGATTATTTTCTGTTTCCCCTGGTTGAACTGTGCGAAATTGTTTATAAAATTCTGTCCCTAACTGTTGCCGAATATTTCCACGATCATCTTTATTTTTGCACTCATCAATTAACCGTGATAATTTATTCTGCCAAGTTTTAATACTATTACTAAAAGTTTTATTCGATTCTTCGATAGAATCGGCTAATTTATTAGTTAATCCATCACGTTTTGCTAAATCGTTATACCAGCTATGCTGAATTAAAAATTCTTCAACTAAGTTTAAACTATCTGGACTTTGGCCCTTACCATTTACCCAAAATTTAACCACCTCTAAACTTACTTTAGTTAAGGCAATTTGGATGATAATATCACGGGGAAAATAAATTGCAGATAGTCCAAATGTTAAGTATCTCTGGTTATTAGGGCGTGGATGTTGATCTTGTTGAATTATGTGTTGAAGAAAATTATCTCGATTACCTTTAATAACTGGAGCTAATTCACCAGAAAACTCTAGCGCTATTTTATGAGCAATCACATTACAGAGCTTACCTTGGGATAGAATTTTATATTCTTTTCCGGTTTGAGCAGATAGTAAATAAGCATAATCAAAGGGTGGACGTTTTTCTTGAATAATTTCTAAATTTTCAATATCATAACAAGATTGAAATGTTGTCCCAGGAATACTATAGTAATCTAATTCTTTTAAAGCGGCATAAGTATTAGCATTCATGTTAGCAGTATTGCCATACAATTCTGGACTAATTACTAAATATCCAAAGATTTGAGATATTTGCTCACTATAAAGTTTTCTCAAGCTATAAGCAACATCTAAAAACATTCCGCTCCCTGTACCACCGCAAAGAGAACCAACAACAAAAATACTTAATCCTGGTTCTATTGTTAAACCTGATTGCAGCAATACACCTTCATGTCCTATTGTACGGTTTTCTGCTGCTTCAATTGCTGTTTTAATTTCTTGATAGTTGTGAAAAAAAGCCAGCCTCCCTACAGGTCTAATACCTTTTGCACCTTCTTCAACTGCTTTAATATCTCTCAATAGTTGAGGAGGAAACCATCTTCCAATATGATCATAGGGTCCATAACTATCGTATTCTAAACGCCGTTCTAGTCCTTCTACAAACATAGTCACATCCCTAGATGACATGGTAGCACTGACTTTTTCGGATTCTTTGAAACTCAAATCAATACCATGATAGGTACTCCCACTTCTAATACCTGCTACTTGAGATGCAGCTTTATCTGTATCAATGTGAATAAAACTAACAATTGGTAAATTCTTTAAGTCTCCATAGCGGTCAACTATTAAGCGTCTAATTCGCATTAAAACATCTCTACCTGTTCCACCTAAACCAATACAAATTGTGCGATTAATTCGTCTATATTGTGTTTCGTTTTGAGGCATAATTTTTACCTAAATATTATTTTTTGATTTTGATTTTGATCTCGTATTCTTTGTGCCTTCCGTCGGGACAATTTAGGGTAAAATTAGAACTTGATATGAGAGTCCGTGCTTTGATTCTTTTGTTGTTCAGTTCAATTATAGAGTCTTTTTCTGGCACTAAATACAGCTTTTTACCTTTACGTTCAAGATAGGCTCGTAATTTTTCACCTGGAACGTCAATAGAATATATACATTTACCAGAATCGTCACCAAGGGGAATTTTTTCATTGTTTGGTAATGGATATTTTTTTTGTTGATCTTCATCATCTTTAATTGTAATTGTTAAATACCATTTTTTTTGTAATGTATGAAAATTTAATATACTCCCAATACAAACTGCAATTATTAATAATGAAATTAAACTAGGGAGCCATAGCTGTTTTAATAAATAAGGATTAACTAAACAAGTCTCTTGACCTCCTGGTGCTGGTGTACAAAATTCTTGAACTGTAGGTTGAATGTCTACTACAGATAGTTTATAATCTTTATTGTTTTGGGTATCAATAATAAGTGATCGCTTTTTTAAAGGTAAAGCATTAATCCAATTTTCTCTTTCTTTGCTTGGGGGTGATTCTGCTATTCTAAAGGGGCTATTGGCAGGAGTTTCTATCCAAATATCTGAAGTAATTCCTCGTTGAGTAAATAATGGTGCATCAGTAACCCAAACAACTGACTGGGGCTTAATTGGTCGGTTTTTATAAAGTCGATTTTGATTAATCTGTGCTATACCTTGATATATAGTTAATTCTGCTTTTTGAATATCTGTTCCATAGTGATTAGGATTAGAGGTAAGAGGAATCTTGTTTAATATTTTATTAATATTATCTGTATTGTTACGACTAAAATATATAGGTGTCCCTAATGGATTTTTAATAGTTGTAACTTCATTCAAAACTATATCTTGAGCAAAAGGAACAACATAGACATAATCCCCAGACTTGAGACTGTCTTCAACTATCTGACGTAAGCGGATACGACCTTGATCATTTAAACCTACACTTTCGGTAATATCAATTGCTAAGACGACATCCCGTCTCCCATAAACCAAAATGGAGACTACATCTAACCCGAATTTTTGCCTAGAAGTCAGCAGTTGTCCAGGGGTAATTCTTGTCACAGTCACAAATAATACAGTTTAATATGTAGTTTACCCCCCAATTACGAATAATTACAACGTATTCCATTAAAAAAATATGCTTTTTTCGGTTTTTGTTTGAGGTCTTTATTCTATAAGGTATACAGAGCAAGGATAATCATGATTTTTTACTTCTGAACATCGCGTTTATCTCTAGCCTGAATGAAGTATTTAGCTAAATACCAGGAAATGAATTTGTAAATATGGAAACCTGTGTCAGAGTTATTTAAAAAGTAGAGAAAGAAGGAAAGCCGTAGGGTAGTAATCGCTAAATAATGCTATTCGTCTATTTGTATAAACGATTTCCCTTTGATACAGGACTGCTATTACAGGTATTTTTACTGCTGGAGACTTGATACTCAGTGTGGTATATTCAAATTTTTTGCACCTATTTTTCAACCTGTTCCAGCACTTGAGCTTGACAAGCAGATAGTAAAACTATAATAGTTTAAGAGGACGCTTTTAAACCTATGCTCTATTCCCTCAAGTCACCATTTCAAACTCCAGTTGATGACTCTGGATAAAATTATGCGTAAAGTGATCTACAATATTAGTATCAGCTAGTTCTAAATTATAAAAATCTACAACATCATGGTCAAAATATGGCCCGGCGTGCCAAGTACCCTGATTTAATTTAATAAAGCAATTTCCCGGTATGCGGAAAGCGGCGATTTCTGCTAATACTGGTTGATCTAAATGGTTATGAGGTGGACAAACTGCAATTAACCAATCTTTTCCTGCTAAAGAACCTAAACATTGGGTACATTGCAAATGACGAGTAATTTTATTAAACTTGCGCCCGCGCTGCTCTAGCCTCATAATATAAAATCGTGGAGTGCCATTTTGCAGATTTAATTGGGCATCTTCAATATCAAAATTTTTCCCATCTTCACTAGCAAAAATCACCTGTCCATAGGGGCTAAAATTTTCTGGTGTTATCAATTCCGCCTGCAATTGTTGCACTGTTGTTGATGTATTCATAAATTTAACTTTTTATCTGACTATCTGTATATTTATAGGATATTATCTTCTTCTGTGTACTCTGAGGTGAAGCTATGCCAATGTGTATATACTGGGGTGAAGATGATTTCGCTATGGAAAAATCTGTAACGACATTGCGCGATCGCATCCTTGATCCTCTATGGATAAGTTTTAATTATACATCCCTATCACCAGACCAACCTGATGCGGTAATTACGGCTTTAAATCAAGCAATGACACCAGCTTTTGGTGCAGGGGGAAGATTGGTGTGGTTAGTAAATACTACCCTCTGTCAGCATTGTCCAGAAAACATTTTAGCAGAACTCACTCGCACCCTGTCAGTCATTCCCGAAAACTCCTGGTTATTACTCACCACCCGCAACAAACCAGATGAACGCCTCAAATCAACCAAATTACTCAAAAAATCCGCCAGTGAGTGGCGAGAATTTCCCCTCATTCCTCCCTGGAAGACGGAATTACTGGTAAAGTCGGTGAATCAAGTTGCTCAAACTGTAGGAGTAAAACTAACTGACCAAACTGCGGAAATATTAGCCGCAGCTGTAGGTAATGACACAAGACTGTTGTACAATGAAATGGAGAAACTACGACTTTATACCTCAGAAAGTGGTAAGCCTTTAGACGTAGATACTATTACAAAATTAGTCAGAAATACTACACAAAATAGTTTACAATTGGCCGCAGCAACGAGAATGGGAGACACAGCTAAAGCCTTAACTATTTTGGCTGACCTCATCAATGCAGCTGAACCCGGATTAAGGATAGTTGCTACTTTAATAGGTCAATTCCGTACCTGGTTGCTGGTGAAAATTGCTATGGAAAGTGGGGAACGTAATTCCCAAACCATCGCCCAAATTGCTGAAGTCGGTAATCCTAAACGGATTTACTTTTTACAAGAAGAAGTTAAATTACTTTCTGTACAGCAACTAATCTCTTGCTTACCGATATTACTAGAATTAGAAGTAAGTCTCAAGCAAGGAGCTACGGAAATATCTACACTTCAAACCAAAGTAATTGAACTTTGTCAACTATGCCAACGGCAATGAGATGAAATATAAAACTTAAATTGATATATAGTTCTGTGGAACTTATCACTACTAAAATAATTCAAAGCTACTAACATATCCCGGCTATACTTTTTTCCTATGCAATTTATCAAAAGAATCCCTAATTTATTTCTTTCCACCAGCCTGCAACGTAAATTTTCCCGCAGTTTCTTTTTAGGTATTCTGGCCAGTGCGAGTTTAGTTACCACTAGCCTAGCTTTTAGCTCCCAATCCTATGCTCAAACACCTGCGGTTAACAATTCAGTTAATAATACTGATATTACCAGTTACGCCCAAGCTGTTTTGGCAATGGAAACACCCCGTCAACAGGCTTTTGATGAAATTAAAAAATTGATTGGCGGTGGAGAAATCCCAAAAATTATCTGTCACGATTCTAACAGCATCAATAATCTACCACGCAGGGTACAAGATATCGCTGTTAATTATTGTGAAGACTCTAAAAAAATAGTTGAACGGAATGGACTCACGATTGATCGGTTCAACAAAATTACTGTCGAACTGCAAAATGATAATAACCTAAAACGGCAAGTTTACAATACCTTGATCCGCCTGCAAAAGTCTCCAGAATCTCGGTAGAAGTCACAGATTTTAGGCGCAGACAAATTTACTATGAGACAGGACTTACGCAAAAACTCTTTCAAACCCTGATTTCTCTGCATCTGGGGTGGTTAGTTATTACCTAACTTGTGCGTAAGTCTGATAAAAAAGTGATAACTCGCACCTATTGCTGTGGACTCTTACCAAAAACCGCCCCTTTTGGTGTGGATACCACAACTATATCCAAAAGTAAAACTTTTTAACATTACGTTACAATGGATTCATAGAGAACAGCGAAAGCGACTCTCTAATAATGTATTCAAAGGTGTACGGCATGAATGGCACAATTCGCGTTGGTAATCTCTTCGGGATTCCCTTCTATATCCATCCGTCGTGGTTTCTAGTTCTAGGTTTGGTAACTTGGAGCTATAGCAGTGGACTCACGGCACAGTTTCCCTGGTTATCTGGGGGATTAGCTTTATCATTAGGATTGATGACAGCGTTGCTATTGTTTGCCTCTGTCGTCGCCCACGAATTAGGACACAGTTTTGTGGCAATTCGCCAAGGAATTGATGTCAAATCCATCACATTATTTATATTTGGTGGTTTAGCTAGTTTAGAAAAAGAGTCAGAAACTCCAGGGGAAGCATTCTGGGTGGCGATCGCCGGTCCCTTAGTTAGTTTAATTCTCTCTGGTGTATTTACAGTCATTGGTGTCACCACCGCCGCCACAGGTGCAGCAGCAGCAATATTAAGTGTTCTGGCTTCTGTAAACTTGGCATTAGCGTTATTTAACCTCATTCCCGGCTTGCCCTTGGATGGTGGTAATATCCTCAAGGCTGCTGTGTGGAAGATTACAGGGAACCCCTACAAAGGTGTAACTTTTGCTAGTCGCGTCGGACAAGTATTTGGTTGGGTAGCGATCGCCTCTGGTTTAATTCCCCTATTATTCTTTGGTAGCTTCGCCAACTCCTGGAACTTATTAATCGGTTTCTTCTTGTTGCAAAATGCCGGAAGAACAGCACAATTTGCTAGAGTACAAGAACAATTCACCGGGTTGACAGCAGCAGATGCTGTGACATTCAACAGCCCCATTGTATCTGCCAATGATAGCCTCAGAGACTTTGCTGACCAACGAATTTTTAACAATCAAGACTGGAAAACATTCTTAGTCACTGATGAAGAAGGAAAATTAATCGGCGCAATTAATCTGAATGATTTACGAACTATTCCCACAACACAATGGACAGAAACTCCAGTCAGCGCAGTCATGAAGTCCATTGAACAAACTACCACAGTCAAATCAGATCAACCCCTGTTAGAAGTAGTACAATTACTCGAACAACAAAAGTTATCTGCAATTTCTGTGATTCGTGAAAATGGTGTCCTCGTGGGAATTTTAGAAAAAGCAGCGATTATTCAGCTATTGCAAAATAAAACTCAACCTAATCCTGTATAGTTGTCCAGAAAAATTGAATAGCTTTAAAACTCCCTGGGAATTTCTGGGGGGTTTTTCAATTAATTATTTCACGCAGAGGCGCAGAGGCGCAGAGAGTAAGAGATGTTTGAGAAACAACCAGAAAGTTTACAGCAAAGGGTGAAAGAATTAGCTACCCAAGCCATACAAGATTCAAATCCCACTGCATGGTTTGATATTTTGTATAGTGAGTCTCAAGGTGATGTGACTCAAATTCCTTGGGCGAAATTAACTGTTCATCCTTATCTAGAAGATTGGCTCAGTAGTGGTAATATTTCCGGTGAGGGACTTTCGGCGCTGGTGATTGGGTGTGGTTTGGGCGATGATGCACAAGCTCTAGCAGACAAGGGTTTCCAAGTCACCGCTTTTGATATTTCCCCAACGGCTATTAATTGGTGTCAGCAACGATTTCCTGATTCTTCTGTAAACTATGTAGTTGCAGATTTATTGGCGCTTCCTTCACAATGGCATCAGGCTTTTGATTTAGTTGTGGAAATTCGGAATATTCAAGCTTTACCTTTAAATATCCGTTCTACTTTGATTGCGTCAGTGGCTTCTGTAGTCGCCGCAACGGGAATTTTATTAGTAATTAATCGGTTTAGAGACACAGATATAGAACCTGATGGACCTCCCTGGCCTTTGTCTAATTCTGAACTAGCCCAGTTTGCAGAATTGGGTTTGCAAGAAGTTAGCCGTGTTCAATTTTATGAGGGGGAAAGGGTTGATGTTCCACAACTACGGTTAGAATATCAGAAATCTGTTTAGTCTTTCATTGTCTCGACTAATTCTACCCCGAAGACTTCTGCAAAGGATGTGGCTATATGAATATTTACTTCTTCGCAGGTAATGCCGGGTATCCATTGGGCTAAACTGGCTACAGGTTTATCAGCAATTCCACAGGGGATAATATGTTTAAAACCTGCCATGTCAGGACAAACATTTAATGCGAACCCGTGCATGGTAATCCAACGGCTGACTTTTATCCCAATGGCGGCGACTTTGCGCCCTTCTAACCATACACCAGTGAAACCCGGTAGGCGATCGCCACTCAAGCCATAAACTGCCAATACCCGAATTAATACCTCTTCTAATTGCCGCAGATACCAATGCAGGTCTTTACAATAATATTGCAGATTTAAAATCGGATACCCCACTACTTGACCAGGACAATGGTAAGTAACTTCGCCACCCCGTTCAACTTTGTGAATATCAAATTTACTTATATCTAAGTCTTTGAGAAATTCGGGGTTACTCCCTTGTCCCAAAGTGTAGACAGGGGGATGCTCCAGCAAGATTAACACATCTTCCAGATTAGGTTGAAGAATGCGCTTTTGGAGAAGCGATCGCTGCCATAAAAGAGCATCCATATACGGTATCAACCCTTGGTTAAATAACAAACAACGCCTCTTATGTGTTTCCATACTACGGATCATGCTAAAAATCAACTAGTTTATGGATTAAATATATGGCAATTTAAATTTTTTCAGTCAAGAAATGTCAAGCTATGCAAAGGATTTTAACGGTTCATCCCAGGAAATTGCATTACAGAATACAAAGTGCTAACTTGAATCTATAACCTCAACGGTGTTAGGAGGGACTCTCTGCAATAAGCATCACGCCAAATCAATCAGAACGAATGCACTGGCTGGTGGGTATAATAAGTCGTTTGTATCGACAATCGAGCAAACGCAAAAGCAGTACATTAAAATTGTTCAAAATTTGTTTTGGCGGTAGTGAAAAAGCTTACCGCGACTTCTTTTCAAACAAAACAAATTCACATCATATATATTCAGTGGGAGAGTTTACATGAAGCTTGTCATCCACGGCAAAAATATTGAAATCACCGATGCTATTCGGGAGTATGTACATCAAAAAATTGAAAAAGCTGTAAGTCATTTCCAAAACATCACCAACGAAGTGGATGTACATCTCAGCGTCGCCCGTAATCCTCGAATTACTACCAAGCAAGCGGCGGAAGTTACTATCTATGCAAATGGTAACGTTATCCGTGCAGAGGAAAGCAGCGAAAACTTATACGCCAGCATTGACTTAGTGGCAGATAAAATCGCCCGTCAACTGCGTAAATATAAAGAAAAACGCCAAGACCAGAAAACTAATGCCCTACCTACAAATAAAGTATTAGTTCCCGAACCAATAGCAGCAGATTTAATTGGCGATCGCACCCCTGAATTACCCAATGAGGTTGTCCGAACAAAATATTTTTCCATGCCACCGATGACCGTTGCAGAAGCCACAGAACAGCTGCAACTAGTAGGACATGACTTTTATATGTTCCATAACTCCGAAACTGGAGCAATTAATGTGATTTACGAACGTAACCACGGCGGTTATGGTGTGATTCAACCCCGTAATAGTAACGGACACACCAACGGACACAATAGCAATGGTCATCATGCAGTGTCTGAAAAAGTCCACACTCATAAGTGAGGGAGTAGTGAGTAGGGAGTGTGGGAAGTGTGGGGGAAAAGATTGTTACTATCTAATACCCAGTACCCAGTACCCAGTCCCCAATACCCAGTCCCCAATCCCTACTTCACAGCCAAATTTTGCAGAGTTTTCAACGCTTCCTCAACGTGACCTTTAAAATTAAACATGGAATCAAACACGTACTGCACAACACCCTCCTTGTCAATCACATAAGTCACACGACCGGGGACAAAACCAAAAATTGCCGTTGCGCCATATTGCTTCCGCACCTTGTCCCCTTGATCACTCAAAAGAGTAAAAGGTAAATTGTACTTGCTAGCAAAACTTTGGTGAGACTGATTAGAATCTCCACTCACGCCAATCACCTCTGCACCAGCAGTTTTAAACACTTCATATTGATCCCGAAAAGCACAAGATTCGGCTGTACATCCCGGTGTATCATCCTTGGGATAAAAGTATAAAACAACAGCTTGCTTACCCCGGAAATCGTTGAGGCTAACTGTGGAACCGTCTTGAGCGCTGAGAGAAAAATCAGGCGCAGGATCACCAACTTTAATTGACATATTATTTGTTACCGATTTTATTCCATCTCAGCTAATTCTAACCAGCGTTCTGTCGCTACATCAATCGATTGCTTGAGATTTTCCACTTGTTCATAGAGTTTCTGCACTTGGGTGTAATTCCCAGGAGAGACATTTACCAAGGCTTTTTCCGCTTCAGATTTCTCGGATTCCAACTTAGCAATTTTACCTTCTAACTCGTCAAATTCCCGCTTTTCCCAGTTTGACAGTCGCCGACGCTTTTTATTTTCGGTGTCTGAAGATGAATTTACAACTTTAGTATCTGCTGGTGCTTTTTCGGGAGTATTGCTAGCTTGATGTTGCTTTTCGGCCTCTTCTTCTGCTTTCTTATAGTCCAGATAAATTGAATAATTACCGGGATATTTTCGCAGATTCCCGCCTTCTTCCAAAGCAAAAATGGTGTCTACAGTGCGATCTAAAAAGTAGCGATCGTGAGAAACTGCAATTACACAACCAGGGAAATCTTCCAAATAATCTTCTAATACCGCCAATGTCTGCACATCTAAATCATTGGTAGGTTCATCTAAAATTAACACATTGGGCGCACCGATCAGAGTCCGCAGTAAAAACAAACGGCGTTTTTCTCCCCCAGATAATTTATTAATTGGCGCATACTGCTGGTTTCCGGGAAACAGAAACCGTTCTAACATCTGAGAAGCAGAAATTTGAGTCCCATCAGAAACCTTGACAAATTCCCCTTCCTCTTTAATGTAATCAATCACGCGCTGATTTTCGTCTACAGCTGAGAGTAACTCTTCTGAATGCTGGTCAAAATAGCCGATGTGAATTGTCGTCCCAATTTCCACACTACCGGAATCTGGTTGAATACGTTTGGTAATCATATCCATTAAAGTTGATTTACCAGTTCCATTCCCGCCAATAATTCCAATGCGGTCTTCTGGACTAAATTCGTAGGTAAAATCATTAATTAAAATCCGTCCATCATAGCCTTTAGAAATGTTATTTAATTCAATAACTTTTTTACCAATGCGACGGCTAACTGTGGAAATATCAACTTTCCCCTGAACTTGTTTAAACTCAGTTTCTCGCAAACTTTCAACCCGTTGAATCCGGGCTTTTTGTTTGGTACTTCTGGCTTTTGGTCCCCGGCTTAACCATTCTAATTCCCGGCGTAAGATACCTTTGTGTTTGCGTTGGCTACTAATTGCCGATTCTTCCGCTAAAGCTTTCTTTTCCAGGTAATATGAGTAATTACCTGAATAAGTGTAAATATCGCCTCGGTCAATTTCAATAATTCGGTTTGTCACTTGATCGAGAAAATAGCGATCGTGAGTTATAAGTAAAAGTGCGCCCCGAAAGCGATTTAAATAACTTTGCAACCATTCCACAGAAAACGCATCCAGATGGTTAGTTGGCTCATCCATGAGTAAAACATCTGGTTCTGATAACAAAGCTGTGGCTAAGGCGATACGCTTACGATAACCTCCGGATAAAGTCCCGATGACAGCATCAAAATCAGAAATACCTAACTTAGTTAAAATAATTTTAGCGTTGGTTTCCAGTTCCCACGCGCCAGTGGTTTCCATGCTTTGCATGACTTGAGACAAGCGGGACATCAACTGACTATCTTCAGGATGGTGAACCAATTTGTGAGATAATTCTTCATATTCCCGCACCAAAGCCAGGTGTTCCCCAGCATCAGCGAAAATTTGCTCTAAAACGGTGCGATTTTCATCTAAATCTGGTTGCTGTGGTAAGTAAATGACTTTTGCACCAGAACTAAAGGTAATTTGTCCGCTATCAATTGATTCTAATCCGGCAATCATTTTTAATAAAGTTGATTTACCAGAACCGTTAGTCCCAATTAAGCCGACTTTATCAGTAGCATCTAGACTGAAACTAGCATCTCTTAAAATTTCTTTGATGCCAAAATCTTTTTTAACTGATTGTAGTGTAATAATACCCATAAAAATTAATCATTAATCATTGGTCAGTGTCTGGAGAAAATTTGACAGTGGTTGTAATGTGAATGAAGTACAGAATTATCTCTGTAACCTGTTCAGAAACTCTGTGGTTACTGATATCTTGCCATACTTCATTTAACTGTAAAATTTTCTCTTACGTCCTACTGTTGGAATGCTCCCAGGAACAGGGATGAAATGCTACGCAAATAAATCCAAGGGTAAATGTCCATACATTTCGTTAATTCCCCCTTCATTATAAGACTGGCAAGAAATTAATACGCCTCGATGATGTCCTGAGTATGAATCCAGATAACATAAGCCATTTTTGCCATTTAATTTGATATAAACTGGCCCTTCTGGGGTGGCTAAATCACTGGGTACTTCATAACCAAAAGCATGAGAATAAGTCCTCATAGCCAATATGCCTTCTTCTGCTGTATCAGCACAAATCCCTAATATTTGGTAGTCCGAAATACTAGTTACCAAAACTAAAGCCCGACCCACTAAAGCTTTTTCTGAGGGTTTGAGAATAGGGGCGATGTCTAAACAGTTGAATTTATTCAGAATTTTAGTGGCTTCGGAGATGGTCAGATTTTGATGATTTGGTGTGGTCATAAATCAGTTGATGATTTTCTGGGTTTGGCTTTGGTATCTGAGGTGGGTTACTCCCACCCCATTTTGCATTATTTACTCAAATTATGGTTGATTGTATTCGGGATTTCCCAGGTTGAAAAGGAATGGCACACCGCCTTTGGATTCACTACCCATAACAAGGACATTTGGCATTTGAGAGCCACCATTTCTCCAAGCTTCAATTGCTTCTTTTTGCAGAACTAACTGCCCACCTTGGGCTTTGAGAGTCTCTGCTAAGAGTCTTTGAGCTTCGGCTCTACCCTTAGCACGATTCACATCTGCTTGTGCTTGTTGTTCAGCTTCCCGTGCTATGTAAACGGCTCTTTGCGCGCGTTGTTCGGCTATTTGTTTTTCTTCTACAGCTTTGGCAAATTCTGGTGAGAAATTTAAGTCAACTACGCTAGTATCTAACACAATTATCCCATATTTAGCCAGGCGATTGCCCAAAGCAAAATCAAAGTCTTCTTTTAATTCACTTCTCTTAGTAATTGCTTCTTCCACAGTTCTTCTAGCAGCAGCGATTTTAAATGCTTCCTGTGTCTGAGGAGCGATGATTTTTGAGACAATATTTGCTAAAGTTCCTTGCTTTCTTCTCACCTCCACCACCTGTGTGGGGTCAAGGCGAAAGTTAATGGCAAATCTGGCTGATAAATTTTGTAAATCCTTGGTAGAACTTTCGGCTGGGACTTCAAATTTTTGAACTGTCAAATCATAGACATCAACTACCGACACAAGGGGTGGTTTAATGTGAATACCTTCTAGTAGCGCACCATCTCTAGCTTTTCCTAAGATGCTGATGACTCCTGCTTGTCCTGGGGTGAGAATTACAAAGGAATTTAGTCCGATGAGGACAATGAGTGCTAACACAATTCCAAAAACTGTGGTTTGCCAATTCCCCAATTGCTGACTTTTCAAGGTTCTATCTCCTTTTGCATCTTTAGGCAACTCCATACTATGGTGACACGTCCTCAATTATCTGGTGGAGAACGACCAAAAATTGCGATCGCGTAGCGTACTGTAGATCAGGATACTGTTTATGTAGGTCTCTGGTGTGTGCAATGTGGGTTAAGATAGGTCTCATGCAGAGGCGCAGAGACGCAGAGAGTTTATGATGTTTGGAAGTAGTCAACCTGAATCAGGGAATAGCAAGTGGCGTGGCCAGTTGGATAGGTTTGTCAAGGAAAATCAGCGCGATTTAGCGGCGCTTTTTTGGGGGTTGTGGTTGGAAAATGGCAATATTCAGGGTACTGTGGGGATTGATTTACAGCCAACTCCTCATTTTATTTATTGTCCTCAAGCGGCGATAGAAGATTTAAATAATAAGGTTGATAATCGGCTTCAGGAAATTTTGGGTATTGTTGATCATCATAAACCTGAAATGGAGGTGGTGATGATTGGGATTGGGAAGGGTGAACTTAAGTTGATTCAGTTTGCGCCTGAACCTCCTCCGGCGGTTTGTTTTGAGGAGGTGGGGAAGGATATAAATGAGTTGTTGGAGTTGTTGGAACAGAGAATGAGTGAGATGGATTTTTTTTAAACGCAAAAGTACGCGGAGAGTTTCAATGTGATGTGAAAAATGCTGCCGGAGAGATGTGGAATCTTTTGGCGAGTTGATTAATGTGGTTAACTGTTAGTTCGCGTTGACCACTTAAGATTTGAGATATGATGGATTCGGTTTGAAAGATAGGAACTAAATCTTTTTGTTTTAAACCAAGTTCAATTATTAAAGCTTTGAGCAATTCTACACCGTAAATATCAGGGATGACGTTGTGTTTTTCTTCGTACTCATATACGAGAGTCCCTAAAACATTGAGATAGTCTTGTTCGTCTTTTGTTAATTCACTTTGATCAATTAGGGAATCGATTACTTTTTGCGTAGCAGCAAATTCCTCCTGAGAATTGATGGGACGAGGAGGAAAAGTTGTGAGTAATTCGATATATGCTTCAGTAATAGGTGTTTTGGATGTCATTTTGCCTAGTGTCCGAGAGTTTCAATTCCTATGAGGGATTTTGATCAAACTTTAACGAAAAAGCATAGCTAGTATCTAAACCAACCAAGGATCGTTTTTCCAATCCTCTTTGTCATATTCTGCGTGTGTAAGAACGTGACGGATAAAAACTTTTTGAAATTTGTAATCAACAAGGGTAATTAGTCGATAGTTATTACCACCAATATTGAAAACTGTAAAATTACCAACTTGATCTGCTGAGGAGAAAGTTTGACGTAACTCTACCAAGTTATGCTATTCAGCTAAAGATGTAATTCTATACCATAGTCGCAGGCTGGCTTGTGCATTAGCGTGTTTTTCCGAAAACTCTGACAGTCTTGCGCGGGTAATAATGTGCATGAATTTTTACAACATTGTATTTTTTCATGAGTTTTACCTTGGTCGGATGGTACAAATATTTTAGCAAAATGTGAAGTTTATTGGTGAGAAATACTCGTTAATTTTGATGCTTATTTCACTATAGCAATTGTTTCTATACTTTTCATTCATCCTCCTCAATTACTGCTAATACTGCTTTGGGTAATAACTTATCTTTGAACCAGACTATTTTGGCGGGGACGTTATCTAATTTTACTCCGGCTTTTTCTAAGTTTAATCTTTCGGAAATTGCTAAAATTAAATTGTCGCATCCAGAAGTCCGCACTTGATAAAATTTCTTTTGTAAATATTCTGGTCGCCAATAACCAACTATTTCTAATAAATAATCACGACCATCAGGATGTACTAACCGAAAATCTGGAATCATCACACTACCAGGAACTGGTAATAAATCCACTTCTCGCTCTAATACCCAGTCTGTTTTAAGTGCATCCCATTTATCGGCAAAGGATGACTCTAGCATACTATCGTAAGGTTTACCCTTGGAATAGTGAGACACCAAACCACATTCAGAATTGAGGGTAAATCGTCCTGTGTTCCAGGCTTTGGTGTAAGGATCACGAGTTTGTAACGTGGCGGAAAGACTCCATTTGGTGACATGAAGTAAAGCCGGAATTAATTTGGCGATCGCCAGCCCATATCGCGTACTAGGATTAAATAAACTCGTCGGACCATCAACGGTAATTGTAAACCCGTGGTCAGCATCACCTTCAATATAAGCCATTAATTGAAACAGCTTTAAATAACGAAATAACAGCTTATATTCCCCAGGAACATTACGATGAGCATTTAAAATTAACTTACTAGCTTTATAAAAAATTCCCTGTACCTGAGACAAATTATATCTATTTAATAAATCCACCGGACTCGGCGCATCAAAATTAGTTAAAATCTTATTTTCAGCCAAATCAGCATATAAACCATCGCGTACCTGTTCCAACAAAACCTCACGTTCCAATTCCTGACTCAACTCATCAGCAATTTTAGTTAAAGTCACCTGAGTAGACTCCCCACTAGGAACCGACTTCGCCGCCAAAGCAAACACCCGTTCCCGTAACATAGGCGGTTCCAGAGGACTCACCACCTCAAAAGTGCAGAAACTACTCTTAAGAATATAAGCCAAACCCCGCTTCACCCGATAATCCGTCGCGTCTCCCTCCAAATCCAAAAGCTGACGTTCTAAAACCCCCTGAGACTTCCCCTTCACCTCCTCAAAACAAGCAATCAACTCATTTCCCAACTCCATACTTTTGTGATCAATCTTCAACCTCTTCGGAATAATTTCCTCTCCGTTTTGGCGATGACTCAGTAAATCCGTCGGTAACATTATTCTTATCCGTTGAATACTTAATTTCTAACTGTTCCGCAGCTTTAGGAGTGCTACCCGTCCCACCCCCATAAACAACCTGTAAAGTCCCCTTCTTTTCCCTCTTCCCTTCGTGTCCTTTGCGTCTTTGCGGTTCGTTTGTCCTCTCTTCCCCCCTACGTCGCGCCGAAGTCCCCTCCTCACTCGTATCCTCAGCCACCACCTCATACAAAATCGCCCGCTTATTAGCCACATTCCCCTTTCTCAACACCCGACCCAAACGCTGAACATATTCCCTAGTCGAACCAGTCCCCGACAAAATAATCGCCACAGAAGCAGCAGGAACATCAACCCCCTCATTCAAAACATGAGAAGCCACCAAAGTATTGTATTCCCCCTCCCGAAACTTACTTAAAATTTCATGGCGTTCCTTCACAGGAGTTTGATGAGTAATCGCCGGAATTAATAACTTTTCAGAAATACTATAAACCGTCGCATTATCAGCCGTAAAAATGAGAATCCTTTCCGGGAAATGTTCCGCCAATAAATGCGCTAAAATTCTTAACTTCCCATCAGTACCCAAAGCAATATTTTTCGCTTCCCGGTGTGCTAACATAGCCCTACGTCCAGCAGGCGATCGCGCACTCATTTTTACAAACATTTGCCAACCTTGAATACTCCCCAAAGCAATTTTAGATTGGCGCAAAAAATCATTGCGAGTTTGAATTAATGTATTGTATCTTTCTCGCTCATGCTGTGATAACTTCACCTTAATTTGGACAATTTCATGCTTCGCTAAAGCACCACCCGCCAAATCCTCAGCGCGTTTGCGATAGACTTCCGGGCCAATCAAAATATTTAAATCAGCGTGTTTTCCATCAGTGCGTTCTGGTGTTGCTGACAATCCTAAACGATAAGGGGCGATCGCATACTCTGCAATTACCCGCCCAAAATCAGTAGGTAAATGATGACATTCATCAAAAATCAGCAAAGCATACTTATTTCCCAAGCTTTCCGCATGAATAGCCGCACTATCATAAGTCGCCACTAAAATTGCAGTGCGATCGCGTGAACCACCACCCAACAAACCCACCTCAGCATCAGGAAAAGCCGCCACCAAATGAGCATACCACTGGTGCATTAAATCCAAAGTTGGAACCACAATTAAAGTAGTCCGGGGTGTGGATTGCATCGCCATTTGCGCCAAATAAGTCTTTCCCGCCGCCGTAGGTAAGACCACAACCCCCTGCCTTCCCTCCAACTTCCAAGCTGCTAAAGCCTCAGTTTGGTGGGGGTAAGGCTCCATTTCCATACTGGGAATTAAATCTACGGGATAAAATTCTTTGGCTTCGTCTACAAAGTAAACATCTTCTGCTTGTAGTGATTCGACTACAGCGCGATATCTCATGGCGGGAATGCGAAATTTTTCCACCCGATCATCCCAAGTAGCATAATCCATCCAACCTTTACCGCGTGGTGGTGGATGTAAAATTAACGTACCGCGATCAAATTTTAAGGTGGGTGTGCGAGCCATTTAGAGTTTGATCTCTACTTTTTCTCTTTTTATTATTAATAACGCAAAATGTGTATAATTCACCAAGTTTAGAGTATCGAACCGCCTTCGCGCAGCGTATGCCCCCAGGGCGCTAGTCGTCCGCGCGCAGCGATACCCGCAAGGGCTGTAGTGCGCCAAGGGAAGAAGTTCACAAATGATTTAGGGCTGCTATACCATTAGGTAAAATTATAATACTATTATGATTTTTTCAATATTTATTTTCCGGTTTTTTGGGTGGGTCTAGATAAGTTTCAGTTACTGAGAAATAGGTGATATGTTTATGCAGTTAGAAACACAAAAACGCTACTACACTCCTGAAGAATATTTGGAAATTGAAGAAGAAGCAGAATTTAGAAGCGAATACCGCGATGGAGAAATTATTCCTATGACGGGTGGTACTACTAATCATAATAAAATTGCTGGGAATTTTTATGCTTACTTGAAGTTTGCTTTGAGAGGCAAAAATTATGATGTTTATATTAGTGATGTTCGCTTATGGATACCTCGATATCGGCAGTATACTTATCCAGATGTGATGGTAATTGAGGGACAACCTGTTTATACTGGAACTAATACTACTACTGTGATGAATCCTCTGCTAATTGCGGAAGTTTTATCCAAATCGACTAAAAATTACGACCAAGGAGACAAGTTTTTATATTATCGTTCTATCCCTGAATTTAAGGAATATGTTTTAATTGACCAATACCAATATCATGTTATGCAGTATGTGAAAACGGCAGAAGGTCAATGGTTATTTAATGAACTTGAAGGTGAATCGGCAATTTTATCGCTGCAAACAGTTGATGTTAACATTCAACTGAGCGACCTTTACGAAAAAGTAAATTTTGCTGAAGGTGATGAATAAAATTAAGAAATTAACCTCTGCAAAACTTGCTTAAACACCATCGCCACCCAATCAACATCAGCTTCCGTAGTCTCACGCCCCAAAGTCAAGCGCACACCTCCCAACGCAGCTGATTCTGGATAACCCATTGCTAAGAGTATAGGACTAGGGCTAAGTTTACCACTGTGACAGGCAGAACCGGCACTAATACCAATACCAGCTAAATTCATTTGTCTGACCACAGCTTTACCACTGACTTTTTTACCATCGGCTTGTTCTAAACAGAAACTGACATGATGAGGTAAACGCTTTTCTAAATCGCCTGTGGGGATTAAACCAGGAATATCTGCTAAGTTAGAAAATAGGCGATCGCGCAACTTAATTAAACGATCTGTTTCACTCCGTAATTCCAACGTAGCTAATGCAGCTGCAATTCCAAATCCTGCGATCGCAGGTACAGCTTGAGTACCAGAACGTAATCCCATTTCTTGACCACCACCACTTAACAAAGGGACTAACTCTACCCCCGGACGCACATACAGCGCCCCCGCCCCTTGGGGACCATATATTTTATGACTGGAAAGGCTAAGTAAATCTACTGGTAATTTCTCCACATCTATAGGTAAGCGTCCCGCAGCTTGGACTGCATCTGTGTGAAATAAAACGCCATGCTGCTTGGTAATCTTGGCTAATTCTTGAATTGGTTGGACTGTACCGATTTCACTTTGTCCATAAATTACCGACACTAAAACCGTATTATCTTGCAATGCTGCTATTAAATCCTGGAGGTTAACTCTACCTTTGCTATCTACACCCAAGCGAGTCACTTCCCAACCCCACATTTCCAACAAGCGCGCAGGTTCCGAAATAGCCGAATGTTCTACTTGAGAAATAATAATATGTTGGGGTATGGCATACAATTGAGAAATGCCCATAATGGCGAGGTTATTCGACTCAGTACCACCAGCAGTAAAAACTATCGATTCTGGTGATGGTGCATTAATTAATCCTGCAACTTGGATTCTGGCTTGTTCTAAAATTGTGGCGGCGCGTTGTCCCCACTCGTGTAAACTGGAAGGATTGCCCCATTGTTGATTGAGGACTCCTTGCATAGCGGCGATCGCTTCTGGGCGAGTGGGAGTAGTAGCACTGTAATCTAAATATATCTGCATATTAGCAATAATTGGTGAAACCACACGCTGGGCAAAACCTGATTGTATTGTTAGCAATACTCATACAAAGTTTAATATTGAAGCAATTTTGGGAACTATAAATTTGTTCCATCCCAATTTATTTTTAACAAATTACCGTGCAGTTTTTCCCACGACGCAAATATTTTCTGATATTTTTACTGGTTTTGGCTTTAGTGGCTTGTCAAAAAGTCTCATCGCAAAATCAACTTTTAGCAGCTTTACCCCAAGATCCCTTCATCCAAGCTTATTTTAATCATTCCCCCTCAGCAAAATATTCCGAACCTTACCGCCAAAAAACCCGCCTGGGGGATAACCTAGAACAAAAAATTATTGATACTATTAATCAAGCTACCTCTACAGTAGATATCGCTATTCAAGAGTTACGCTTACCCAAAATTTCCCAAGCCCTAGTAGCAAAGCAAAAAGCAGGTGTACAGGTGAGGGTAATTTTAGAAAATAATTACAGTCGCCCTTGGAGTAGTTTAACACCCGCGCAGGTACAGCAGTTAACGGCGAGAGAACAAGCCCGTTATCAGGAATTTTATGATTTTATTGACTTAAATAAAGATCAGCAACTCAGCCAACAAGAGATTGATCAACGGGATGCTTTAGTAATTTTACACAATGCCCAGATTCCTTGGATAGATGACACTGCTGATGGTTCCGCCGGTAGTGGCTTGATGCATCATAAATTTGTGGTGGTGGATAATCGTTGGGTAATTAAAACTTCAGCTAATTTTACTCTCAGTGATATCCACGGCGATTATGGTAATATTAGCACTTTAGGGAATGCGAATAATTTTTTACTCATTGATAGTCGAGAATTAGCTGGTTTATTTACTGAAGAGTTTAATATTATGTGGGGTGATGGTCCGGGAGGTCAGCCAGATAGTCGATTTGGGTTGCAAAAACCGATGCGATCGCCCCAAAATGTTAATGTAGGTACAACCAAAATTACTGTCCATTTTTCCCCTACTTCCCCCAGCCAACCCTGGCGTATATCTAGTAACGGTTTAATTGGGGAAAGTTTAAAATCAGCGACTAAATCTATTGATATGGCGTTGTTTGTGTTTTCCGAACAGCCTTTGTCTAATATTCTTAAAACCCGTCATCAACAAAATGTCTCCATCCGTGCTTTGATTGATGCCCAATTTGCCTATCGTTATTACAGCGAAGCTATGGATATGATGGGGGTAGCTTTGAGTAATAATTGTCAATATGAAGTAGATAATAATCCTTGGGGAAATCCCTTAACTAGTGTGGGTGTACCGACTTTACCCAGGGGTGATTTACTACATCACAAGTTTGCTGTAATTGACTCAGAAAAAGTAGTTACAGGTTCTCACAATTGGTCAAAAGCGGCTAATCACAGTAATGATGAAGCAGTCTTAATTCTGGAAAATCCGATCATTGCCGCCCATTACAGCACTTCCGTCTGTTATGAGGTACACTTAATTAAGATATAAATACTTT
>NZ_CAWUOL010000078.1:0-25239 GCF_963923915.1 Nodularia chucula CCY0103
TAAAACTACTATACCTGAATATGTAAAGTTTTGTAACGAGATTCAACATTTCTGTATTTGACCAGTAGAAGCTCTCAACTTAATCGCTGCATGATAATCGCCCCCTGGTGCATAACAGAAACTTAAAACTTCCGAGTCAATAGGTGCGAGAACATCATAAGAAGCAGTGAGGTTAGGGATCATGAAGTCTAAAGCATTGTTAGTTCCAATATAACCATCAGAATGCCAACCCCCATTTGTAGAACCGGCTCTGGTATGATTGGTTCTGAAGGTAACAGATGAATCCCAAGGGAATTTCCAAACATTAGCAGCAACAGCTTTTTCATGAAAATGGAAACTATGAGAACCAATTAATACAGAGGTTACAGTGATAAAAGCTATCACTAAAAACAGAAATCTTTTTCTAATTAATTTCAGCATTATTCTTATGGAAAAATACCATAACTAATTTACTCACCCAGATAAATCAATATTTTGACTATCTGATAGCCAAAATATTGATTGCTCAAATAAATTTCTACACAATTGAAAGATTGAATTTATTTCCAGTAAGTGGTTATGGAAGTTTGTGACTGTGTGAACACAGACAAAGGTAGAATTATTTCAGCCATCAAAAGATTTTCAGTGAGTTAAATAAATCACGTTTTTAGCGTATCACTTGTCTGATAAATTACCCAGATCAGTTGAAATACATCAGAACTGATCCTGAATGGATCTTGACAAACGAAAGATTATGTAATGTTGATGTGACAGGCTCAAATCCCCGACTTCTTCAAGAAATCGGGGATCTATATAGCTTAAACAGGGTTTTTGTCTCCCCTGTTCCTTTCCTCTTTTCTAAGCGCCTACGGATTCTTTGGCTGCATAAAGCACTTCGGCGTTAATTTCTTTAAAGCCTCTCTCACGTGCAAATTTCTCGGTGTTCCGCTTGACCTTACCTCGGACAAATCCAGGGATTTTGTTTAATTCGGCTTGTCCATCTTTTGACCAGTTGAGGTCTGAGTCGGCGGAAATTCCTTTGGTAATTACTTCTTTGGTGTCGTGTCCCCCGAAGATTTCTAACAGGTGATCTTCCATTCCCAAGGTGAAGGAGTTGTAAATCAAGTCTGTGATCTGGTTTGTCCCTTCGTAGCCTAAAAATGGTTTGTAACCGATGGGGAAGTTCTGTACGTGTATGGGTGAAGCTATCACACCACAAGGAATATCTAAGCGTTTACCTACGTGGCGTTCCATTTGTGTACCGAATATGGCTGAGGGTTCCACACGGGCGATCGCATCCCCAATTTCCCCATGATCGTCAGTAATCAGCACTTCATCGCAATATTCACTCACCTGTTCCCGGAACCAGTCTGCATCATATTTACAGTAGGTTCCCGCCCAAACAACGTGTATCCCCATTTCTCTGGACAAAATCTTGGTCATGGCCGCAGCATGGGTGTTGTCTCCAAAGACTACGGCTTTTTTACCAGTCAAGTTTTGACAGTCAATAGAACGGGAAAACCAAACTGCTTGAGATACATTCATAGTTTGTTCGTTGATGAATGCTTCATAGTCAGCTTCAGCGCCTTGGGCGTTAATTACCTGCTGAATTTTACGGATACATCTTGCAGTTTCAACTACACCCATCGGTGTAATGTCTACATAGGGTGTACCGAATTGTTCTTCTAAGTAAGTCGCAGTCGCTAAACCCAATTCTCGGTAAGGTAGTAGGTTAAACCAGGCTTGGGGTAATTTTTTCAACTCATGAACCGAAGCACCTTCAGGAATGATTGTATTGATTTCAATTCCCAAGTCAGCCATCAACCGTTTGAGTTCGGTGCTGTCATGGTTGTTATGAAAACCCAGGGTAGAATTACCTATAATGTTCACAGAAGGTTTGGCGGTTTTACCTTCTGGTAATTCCCCCCGTTTCCGGGCTTTTTCGATGTAATACTGGACAATTTGGTGCAGTGTGCGGTCTGCGGCTTGCAGTTCGTTAAAGCGGTAGTGGTTGACATCCGCTAACATCACATCACCTTTAGCTTCTAGCTGCGCCCGTTCCACAAAGTTATGTAAATCTTCTTGGAGGATACTAGAGGTACAGGTGGGAGTTAACACAATTAAATCAGGGTGTTCTTCACCATCTTTGCGGATGATGTTATCTACCACCTTTTCTTGAGAACCCCTAGCTAAAACGTGGCGGTCAACTACACTGGTGGTGACAGGAGTAAAGTTTTTCTCCCGCGATAACATGGAACGCATGACGTTAAAGTAGTCATCTCCTAAAGGGGCGTGCATAATCGCATGGACATTTTTAAAGGAACTGGCGACCCGTAATGTGCCGATGTGGGCTGGCCCTGCATACATCCAGTAAGCTAATTTCATGAATGTGTTCTCCCTTTGCAACTGAAATAAATATAAATGCACGATTATGAAATCGCTTCTGATTGTCTCAAATGTTGGAGTCAGAATGAAAGGGGAATTTTTGCTGATGGGGTTGGTAATTAATACCTGAAAGCTAGTTGCAGCTAGGCATTTAGGCTCTATTTTTGACAATATTGTTGTTGTTTAATTACATAACTCTTAACGATTTGACAAATATTTTTATCAATTTTTGTTGATTATTTAAATTGTTAAATTATTGCTAAGAATATTTTGCACCGATCCAGGCGCGCAGGAAGTGGAAAGGAGGATGTTAAAATAATTCGTAATTATAGCTGGGGAGTAGGGAGTGGGGTAAAAGACTTTCGGTATCTAACTTTTATGATTAATTTATGTTCTAACGTGTATGTATAGTAATGCATTTGGTAATCTGAGGGATATTATTGGCGATCGCCCCCATATACCCCGATATACCCCCATGTAGCTGTAGCCTAAAATAGTCATCCGATCCCAAAAAGTAGGACTGGCGCGATCGCACACAGTAGCAAGTTCAAAATTGTCTATTCATCTCGTCCATGAATTTGAGCAGGTGGGCTAGTTGCTTCCACTGCGGTAAACGGTTCCAGAATTTTGTAAGTATGATTTGCCCCTTTTGGCACTACCCAAGAACTTCCAGGTTGTAATAAAATCATTTGTCCTTCTATGTGCAGTTCTGCCAAACCTTTAATTACATAGCCAACTGTTTCATACTCACGGGATGTGGGTTGTTTATCAGCCCTTGGTTGTTCATCTTCCCAAAGACGCATAGAAATTGAGTTACCAGAGGCTAAATACTTCTGACCGAGTTGACCTTGAGGCGAATGGCTAGAGTCTACTTTTTTCACACTTGTATCAGTCATATACTAATCCAGTGGGTTCAAAACCCTTGTTTTTCCGTTAGTCCGCGTAGGCGGACTTTGTTTGTATAGCCGCGATTTCTAATCGCCGGGGCTTGGTGCAAGATATGAGTTATCTCTTGTGGGCTTCGGGAATATTAGTTTGGTAGTATCCACGTCGAGTACCAGTCATGGGTTCAACCGTTTCTTCCACTTGGTTTTGGACTGAATCTAAAAACTCCTTTGTCCCTTGAGGAATTGGTTCATCAAGATTCAATTTTTCTATCACATTCCTAGTAGTTTCTTTGAGATTCTTCTGCACATTATCAACCTGTGAATTATTTCTTCTCAAATCTTGCTCATTTGGCGTACCTTTGTAATAAATACCTTCAGGACTTTTCACCGTTTCCACTCTCGCCAACAGCATATCATTACCGTAGTTAAAAATCTCAAAGGAGAAAAAGCTAAAACCAATCAGAAAAACTATAAAAATCTGGCGCAGAAGCATATTTTGTAACCAAGAAAATACACGTTGCATAAAAATCCTCGGTGATGGGATGACTATTTTTTGCTAATTGCATATCTTTGGGTTGTAGCAATGAATGAATTTGCTATTTTGCTTCTTCACCCCTGCCTTTACCCAGTAATCAGATATCTACACAGCCGCCCCTGTAGTGGGTTTGGGAGGTTTAATTTGAGTATTTATTCCTCCCCGGTATAGCTGTGCTAATTGCTGTTCGTATTGCAGCAAATCCTGGTAAATTGATTTAAAAATTGCCGTTGCTACTGGGTCAGTGTACATAGCAGACAAACTGCTCATATCACCAATACCTGTCTGTACATCTCCTAACGCGCAACGTAACTGATAGATGTCATCACTCCCAGTCAAAGCACTTTTGACCTTAGCATATTGATTGGCGATATTTGCCACGAAAGACGGTTTTTCACCCAGTCTGTCGAGATAGGTTTCTAATGTCTCAATGTGTCCCTGTCTATTAGCAATCATCTCTTGAAACAGCGATATCACTTCGGAATTAGATTCTTTTTCAGCATACTGTTCCAAGGCTTCCAGGGAATAACGCTCTCCACTTAACGCTGTATTCAAGCCTTTAGTAATATCACCTTTAGTAGAACCCCCCCAAGCATCAGCCAGTTTCCACCATTCAGCGCGGGTATCTTGTTCATCTGGAAGTGCCGCATCTTTACCACCATAACCCAAACGACTCAGCAGAGCTGTGGTAAAAATTGCTAAATCCCCTGGTTCCCTAGAGGTAATTAAATTCTTGTCTACTACCAACTGCTGATCTAAATAATTTCCACCTGCGTTGATGATGTCTCTGCGGATAGAGCTAAAGCCAGTGGCTTTTCTCCCTGAGAGCAAATCAGCCTCAATTAAAAGTTGTGGCCCGTGACAAATAGCAGCTATCCATTTTCCTTGACTCATGGACTCTTGGACAAAGCGGACTGTATTGGGGTTGCGCCGCATTTTATCGGGAGCCATACCACCAGGAATTACCACTGCATCAAATTCTCCAGCTATGGCTTCTGTGGTAGTAGCATCAGGTTGTACAGCCAGTTTACCTCGTTTACCTTTGTATCTTTCGTTCATGCGGGAACCAAGGACAACTACTTCCATTCCACCTTGTTTTAATCCATTACAAGGGATGGTAAATTCTAAATCCTCAACTTCGTTTTCAATCAAAATAGCAACTTTTTTTTTCCGAGAATCATTGTAAGAGTTTGTCATGATTTTTCCTATTTAATGATCAGGTCAGTTTTATGAGTAACCAGAGAATGGGGGTTTTTTAGCTCAGGAGTTGGGAATAGCTTTAAAACTCCTTAATTGTTTATGTCCTAACTTTTTGGACGGTGGCTAGACAAAGACATTCTATTGATTAAATATGGTTATAGTGCGGGAATTTCGCTGTTGGGAGATGTGGTGAATAGTTCTTCGTAACCATGATCAAAATAATGATGAAATTTGGCAAATTTTTCGGGATTAATCGCATTTTGTAGGACTGCAAATACAGCGCGGACATGAATGACGGTGGTTGTCGGTTCTATATTTTCTTTTTGACTCACACGAGAAATAAATTCTTGCATACTGAAGGATGCGTTACTTTCCCCCTCTGTTGCTTGCAAGGGTTGACCTAGTTCTAGGGGTAATTCTGCGGCTACTGCTTGGGCTTCATCTTGAGGAAGACGCTCTTTAATAGTTGCTAAAGTTGCACGGGTTGCACGTTCTGCTTCTTCACGAGAATTTGATTGTGCTAGGCTTTGGACGTGTGTAATAAACTCGTTATATTCCATAATATATAGCTGGGATTTAACTAGTTTTTCTACTTACTAGAATACGAGCTAACAATTATTTTATCTTCGTACTCAGGGGATATATTTTTTATGACTAAAGTAATACATCGTTGGTGATATCAGATTTGGATCTGGCAACGTTAGGATCAAGAGGTAGAAAAAACCTGTATTATTTATGGTAGAAAATAATCAGAATCCAGAGATTAATAGTGATGATTTAGCTCCGGAGATTACCGAATCTTATGGTACTGGTGTTAAGGATATGCCGGGGTATAATATTTGTGGGCGATCGCCGGAGGCGGGGCTTTGCCCATCGCTCAGACAAAGAAAACGTCAATATACCCATACCAGCCCCGAAATTACTGGGGGTGATATCGATGCTTATTGGCAAGTAGAGGATGCAGTGGGGGATGAAGCGGTGGGTGGTACAGCCCCTACTCCTGATCAAAATATCACTGACGAGTTAGGAGAAGCCGTAGGATTACCAATGAACAACCAGGATGCTCTCCGTACCAATGATATTTTAGAAGAGCGTGATGATTCTCGTTGGGAATTAGATCCCATGTCTGCTGATGATTATTCAGAACGCAAATCTTGAGAATCCCCAAATGTCTAATTCAGGGATTCTGGTTGCAAATTAAAATCGGATTCCCAATTGGCCGTTCACACCGCGCACTGAATTGTAACCACCGCCGATAAAAACGTTATCACCAGCACCCACTTGAACACCACCAGAAAAAGCCACCCCCTTATCTTCGGAATACCAGCCAACTCCCACATAGGGTGAAATCACAGGTAAGCTGATGAATTTCAGCACATCTGCACCAGTCGCACCATCAGGCCCCCTGCCTAACTCCACCCCAAAATCTAAAGCTCTGATTCCCACCGCATAGGTGACATCGCCATCTTTTTCACCAATGGAAACCCAGGGTTGGGGTAAAAACTGAGCAGAAGCTTGACTGGGAAGAAATAAAGTTAAGCCACTCAGGGAGGAAATAAGGATTTGGGTAATAACTGCTTTTTTCACGTTTTTATCCTGCAATATTAATCACATTTTAACGGTGAGATAACCTTTCTTCTGGCAAAGAATCTAGAAACCTGGAATATTGATAGAAAAACTGTATTTAACGCTTAAATCCCCAAATTAGCTGTATAATCAGCAACAGTTTTTTCATCTTGCACCAAAAGAATCGAATCGCATGATAGCACATTCACCCTTTGAAAAAATTGTCTCTGACTATTTTGCTAACATTGCAGCCATGAATCCAGAAGGCTGGCTAGAAAATTTCGCAGAAGATGCGATTAGTCATGATCCTGTTGGTGAGCCACCTACAAAAGTACATGAAGGATATCGGGAATTTATCGCCCAGTTAAAAGGATTTTTTCAGCAACTCCAACCCACAACTGAGCATATCTTCGTAGCGGGGAATGAAGCGGCGGTGAAGTGGACAATGCACGGTGTGACTAAAAGAGGTAAATCAGTTATTTTTGAAGGAATTACGATTTTTGAAATTAACGCAGCTGGTAAAATTAAAACAACTCGCGCCTACTGGAATCCCTCACTGATGGTAACACAACTGCGATCTTAGAAGTTGTTTTTATAGGGTTTTAAACCTTTGGAGTAAATATCCGGGTGTATCTGCCAGAATCGTGAAACCCAGGCATAATAAAACTAGGTATTATTTTAAATTTGGTTATGTACTTAACTTGGTTAGACAGCAATAGTTGGTTACTAGAAATTGGCAACCAACGGATATTACTAGACCCGTGGCTAATTGGTTCATTAACCTTTGGTAATGTAGACTGGTTTTTCAAAGGTTATCGCACACAAGAACGCCCCATACCAGAGAATATAGATTTAATTTTGCTGTCTCAAGGCTTAGAAGATCATAGTCATCCACCAACCCTCAAGGAACTTAACCGGGAAATTCCAGTTGTGGGTTCCCCCAATGCAATCAAAGTAGTTCAGGAATTTGGTTATCGAGATATTACACCTCTCAACTTTGGGGAAAGTTTCACTTTAAATAACCAAGTGGAAATCACAGCTTTTCCTGGCTCCACAGTGGGTTATAACCTAGTAGAAAATGGTTATCTAATTACCGACTTAAATAGTGGTTTAAAACTTTACTATGAACCCCACGGGAATCATTCAGCAGAAGTTCAAAAATCTGCACCAGTGGATGTAGTCATCACCCCCATAATTGATGTGACATTACCTCTAGGTTTACCAATTATCAAAGGGAGAAAAAGTGCATTAGAAATTGCCAAATCTTTACAACCACAAATTATGTTACCCACAGCTGCGGGCGGAGATGTCATTTTTACAGGTTTCCTAGCAAAATTATTAAAAGCTGAAGGTAGCCTAGAAGAATTGAACTCTTTACTCAGTCAGAATAATCTAAATACACAAGTTATAGAAGCGACTCCAGGCGATCGCCTAGAATTGCCACTGCAAAAACGCCCATTAAAAGTATAATCAGGAAGTGTACTCACACCCTCTCTAACTCTGCCCCTCTGCGTAAGACATTCCCCTAATAATCACTATCAGCCACACATATCCCCTTACACTTCACCCCATTAGTAGCAGTGCGGAGACAATGAGGACAGAGAACCCTTTCCGCCTCTGTTTCTGGATTTAAACTCTTATCCTTTTCAGCATCTAATTTTACAGTCATAAAAACCAAAACTTGCTGCTGGTTACATTTTAACTCACCCAAACCAAACACAACTTGCGGAAATCATCACCCCGCGCCTCAAAATTAGGGTACTGGTCAAAACTTGCACAAGCGGGAGACAACAAAACCACAGAGGCTTGATATTGTTTCGCCAATTCCGCCGACCGAGGTACAGCCTCAGCCATAGTCCCCACAATTTCGTAATTAGTATAACCTACAGCTTGCAGGCGTTGAGCAAATGCTGGTGCAGCACTACCAATTAATAACACAGCCGCCGCTTTAGCTTGAATTTTGGCTAACCAGCCAGTATCATCCCCAGGTTTAGCTTCTCCCCCAGCGATTAAAATGGCGGGACTTTTGACAGAGTTTAAACCCACTTCCGCCGCATCATAATTAGTGGCTTTGCTGTCGTTAATAAAATCAATTCCTTTCCAAGTGCAAATATGTTCTAAACGGTGGGGAACACCAGAAAATTTGCCAATTGCAGTCTCTATCGCATCAGGTGAAATTCCCGCTAACCGCGCAGCTGCGACAGCCATTAACAGATTTTGCAGGTTATGTTCTCCTACCATTCGCAAGGCTGAAGCAGAGATAATTTTTTCTGGTTTGCAGGTGGGTTTTAATTTTTCCACAACCCAACCATCTGCAATATAAAAGCCTTGTTCACCAATTAAGAAATCTTTCCCTTTCACACTTGTCCAATATGCATCAGGCCAATGACTGATACCCATTTTATTTAAATAGGGGTCATCACCGTTAAATATTTGCAACTGGGACTGATTTAATAACTTAGCTTTGATGTTATAGTAATTTTCTAAAGTTTTGTGCCTTGCCAGATGGTCTGGGGTAAAAGTCGTCCAAATACCGATGCGCGGGGCGAGAGTAACTGAAGATTCTGCTTGATAGCTGCTAACTTCGGCAACTACCCAATCTGGCAGTTTTTCTGCTAATGCTACATCACAGGCAGCATAACCTATGTTACCACAGGCGGGAGCATTTAAACCGGCGGCTTGAAATATGGCGGCAATTAATGAGGTAGTGGTGGTTTTGCCGTTAGTGCCGGTAATGCCTATCCAAGGGGTAGCTGGCAAATGTCGCCAAGCTAGTTCCATTTCGCCAATGGTTTTAATGCCTAATTCTCGCGCCTTCAGTAAGACGGGTATATCCCAAGGTACTCCGGGGCTAACAACAATTAAATCAGTGTCGATGAGATCGAGGGAGTGTCCCAATTTTACTGTAATTTGCTCCTGTGCGAGTTGTTGTTGTTGTTTCAGGAGGCTGGGGGAGGTGTTACTATCACTTAGCACTACCTCCCAACCTTCCCTTTTTAACAATCTCGCCGCAGCAATACCAGACTTTCCCAATCCAATTACTGAAGCTCTAGGCATAGACTGTAGCAGAGTTCCCTGGTTAAGCACTCATTATATTAACGCTTATTGGCAGAAATTACACAAGTTTTTTGTGGATGGCGGCTACAATTTTATAAGACCCCATCTCTAGGGCGTGTTTTCAAACTAGGGCGTGTCATCAATTAGATAAACTGGAATCAGAACTGGTAGAAAAGAATAAACACTATTGAAAACTTTTTTGCCAAACTCAAGAAGTCATCACCACTGATACTGAGGGATTGATAGCAGGTGCGGTCAAAATTCCGGTAAAAGATGGTGAAATTTCTGTCTACAGAGCGTTACCTGCAAAAGGCGAAAATTTCCCCATTGTGCTGGTGATTCAAGAAATTTTTGGCGTACATGAGCATATTCAGGATGTTACCCGCCGCTTTGCTAAGTTGGGTTATTTAGCGATGTCTACGACAAGTCGCTTCGCGCTTACGCACCGAAATTATTCACTCGTCAATGTGATGTTTTAAAATTGAGTAACATAGACGAAATTCGTCAAGTTGTCGCTAAAGTCCCTAGAGCAAATGCGAGACAATTTGAAGTGCAGCAGCAGTAAATCAGAAATCATCGTTTACCCCGATGCACCCCATGCCTTTTTTGCCGATTATCGTCCCTCTTATCGGGAGCAAGAAGCTAAAGATGACTGGAAACGTCTCCAAGCATGGTTTAAACAGCGCGGCGTGAATCCTCAATAACAGATGGCAAATATGGCATTTTCACCTAGCGCTAAATATACATAGCAAAGTAATCATTGTATATTTCCGTATTAGTCGTGACTGTGCGTTCTATTTGTTTTTGTTCTTCATCTGTGACTGAACTCATAGCCAGTTCTAAGCTTTCTTGAGGAATAAAATCACCACAGTATTCATTGGCTGGTACTGTTGCATTCATCTTCTGGGGATAACTTAATTTGAGATTATTCATGATGGTAATGAATTGATCACGGCTACGGTTACTAAATCTGGGATTAAGCCGCTTTTCTTCGCCAATGGTGGAAACTGTGCGCCCTTTATAGTCATGAGCAGGATAGACTAAGGTATCATCTGGTAAGGTGAATAAGCGTTGTGTCACTACATCGTATAAAGTTCCAGGATCACCCCCCTGAAAATCTGTGCGTCCACAACCACGAATAAATAAAGCATCACCCGTTAACAGGTGGGTTTTGTTTACCAAATATGCGATGTGATTGGCGCTGTGTCCTGGAGTGGAAATTGCTTCAATAACTACTGATCCCACTTTCAGGGTTTCGCCGCCCACAAGGGAACGATCAGCTTTTGTCACAACAGGATTTTGGGGAACAATCACCTCAGCGCCTGTTTTTTGCCTGAGTTTCCCTGCTCCTGTAATGTGATCGGCATGAAGATGAGTTTCTAAACAGTAGCGTAGCTTTAATCCCAGTTCCTCTAATGATTCTAAATCGCGGTCAATTTGCTCTAATACAGGGTCAACTATCACAGCATCTGCTGTCTGCTGATCGGCAATTAGATAAGTGTAACTACTGCTTTCTGGGTCAAAGAATTGACGAAATAGTAAGGTTGACTGGGGGATCTCTGGAGTGCGATGATCGCTCAACAAAGGCATAGTGGGAATAGGACGCACACGCACTGGTAGCGATCGCAATAATGCCTCGGATAATTCCTGTGCCTGTCCCCGTAATTCTGGAACAGCAATAGTTTCCCACAGGTCGCCTTTACGCGGAGTTCCCAAGGTATAGAGAAGTTGGGAAACTTCATCATCTGCTGTATATAAAGCACCCTGAGTATCTGTATCTAATCCTAAACCGATGGCATTGGGGCGAATTAGATTTTGCGATCGCAACTCGGCAATCAAAGGATGAGGCGATCGCCGATAATCTGCGGCTACCCCTGTACAATTCACTACCCGATTGACCTGTAAGGTATGATTAATGTGGGTTTTACGCTGGCAGACAGTCACTGCTACACCGTCAGGCAAAGCTTGATATTCTTGAATCCTCCCGGCGGAAATAGTGAGTTGACCAGAATCCAGCATTTTAATAACCACATCTGCCACTTGTGGGGCAATACGGTGACGATGTACGTCCCAATAGGGTGTGAGATGACGCAAAAAACGTTGCTGTTCTGAAGTTGGTAGTTGTTGCCAAATTTTCTGAGTGATGGGACGTAGAGAATCAATCACCGCTCGCCAGTCGTAACCTTGGCTAGTAGCAGTTTTCACTTCTGTACGCAGTCGATGCAACCATCCGCGCACAGTTTTTGGTGCAGTTTCTGGGGTCAAAAAGCTGGGATAAGGTTGAGCCGCTTGATGTTTGAGGGGAGATAAGCCCCGTCGAGACACAGCATAAATTTTACCTCGATGCTGGCGATCGCTCAGAGATAAAACCATATCCACCATCGTCAGTCCCGTACCAATTAGCAACACAGGCGCATCGGGATCAAGGTCTGCTAAAGCATCGGCTGACCAAGCATTTCGCAGATAACTTTGATCATTATTTTGAATTGCGGGGGGTGCAGAGGGTGAGTTACCCAATGCCAACACAACTTTATCTGCTGCAAAACAGCGACTACTACGCAGAGAAATCATCGCCCCTTTTTCTTCAGGCTGTACTCCCACGACTTCATCAGTAAAGCGTTCTAATCGGACATCACTAGGTGCTGTGGCTTCTGCTTCTGCCAAAATCGACTGAATGTATAAACCATAGACTTTGCGGGGAATGAAGGTACTAGGATTAACTTCTTCAGAAAAAAATGCCGCTAACTCATTGCGGTTGTATTGCAGCCAACGCAGCAGATGACCCGGATCATGAGCAAATGCACTCATGTTACCTGCTGATACATTCAGCAAATGACAGTTGGTATTCGTGCTGTAGGCAATTCCTTTACCAATTTGATAACTGCGCTCAATTAGCTTGATGGTCAGGGGTTGAGTAGCAGTTTTCAATAGGTGGGTAGCAACTAGAGAACCACTAAAGCCTCCGCCAACAATTGCGATCGTAGTGGGAGTATGGGCAGTCAAAAAACTAGAGTTCATGGCGGTTGCAGTTAAATTCAATAGTTACGCCGATTGAATAAAGTCTATTTACTGGGATTAAGGGCATTTCTCAACCAGATGAAAAATTCAATAAATTTCTATAATACTCTGCTTTTTAGTAAAAACTACACCTAATTGATAAATTAACCGTAGTTTCTGACTAAATTCTAGTTTAAGGAGTAGGCGATCGCTATTTTGCTGAAAAATTAGGTATGACATTGACAAAAATATGCCAAAACTAGCATACTACAGCCAAAAGCAGGGGGAGCAAGAATGACTGAGGTAATTCAAATACAATCAAGTAACGGTAATGTATTTGCCGATTTGGGCTTAGAGAACTCTGATGAATTGTTTGTGAAAGCTGAACTTGCACGTAAAATTAGCAAAATTATTACCATGCAACAAATGACGCAGACTGAAGCAGCAGAACTTTTAGGAATTGATCAACCAAAGGTATCGGCTTTGATTAACGGAAAATTATCAGGCTTTTCTACCGTGCGGTTGTTTCGCTTCTTGAATGCGTTGGGTCAAGATGTAGAGATTGTAGTTACCAGCAAATCTCAATCTCATTCACAGGCCATAACACGAGTTGTTGCTAAGTAATAGCACGGATTTGTCACATTACAATGTCAAAAATAAAAGCACATATCTTGCACCAGGCGACTGGAAGTCACGGCTACACAGGCGAAACCTGCCTACGCGGGTTGAAAACCTTAATTTTATCTTAGTCCGCGCAGGCGGACTTTGTTTGTATAGCCGCGATTTCTAATCGCCAGGGCTAGAGATGTGAGTTAGAGGAGATTTTAAATAACTGCAAGTCTTGATTGAACATATTCTTGGAAAGCGAGAAGTCCGCCTTGAGTGTCCCAATGTTCCTTAAAAGTGGGTAAATCCTCTAGCCTCATAATATTGCCACTCCGGTAATCAAGGACTTCTTGATAATCAAATATGGCATTTGCCTTGGCTGCTACAGGTGGGTTAGTACAATCAATCGTCCATAGCACTTCAACAATGCGGTAGATATTGTAATCACCTTGCCAATCTTCACGTTCAGATTTGTAATCTAAAACTTTAACAATTGGCCACAGTCTGCATTTGTGACCCAACAAACAAAACTACACGCCCAATTGTAAATAGTCGATAATCTCGAAACCTCAGCGCTGCAAAAGGATCATGCTTTGCAGATTCATCATTGGGGAGGTTTAATTTCTCTTTGCTCGAAGACATTTTTTAGTAGACCTAACCCTTCTTCAATGTGCGAAATTTGCTCTGGTGTGAGATGGTCCAGAAGTTCGGCAATATGAGCGCGAGTTTGGTCTTGGGATTGCTTTAAATGATGCCTTCCCTCTTCAGTTAAATTCAGAAGAACTCGCCGCCGTTCTTGGGGATCATCGACACGTTGAACAAAGTTGCGTTGTACTAATCTTTCTGTAGTTGCTGAAGCTGTAGCACAGGTGACACCCAGATGCTCTGCTAAATCAGATAACGAAGCATCTGGATTGCGGTTGAGAAATGCCAGCGATCGCAACTGTGGTACTGATAAAGAAGCAGCACTATGAACACGCATATCCGCTCGGATAAACCGCATCATCAACGGAACCGTCTCCATGACTTTAGCAGCACATTCAGAGGAAGTTGCGCCCTCAGTAGGTTTATCGAGTTTCATAATGCTTATTGTTCTCCTGATTACATTGCCACCCGTGGATAAAGTCGTCCACAGATAAGGGTCAAGCCTATTAATGTTAACAAGAGAATCATACAGTCCCAACCAATACCATAGACACTAACACCATTAGCTAACATCGTCCCACGTAATGCGTCCACTTCATAGGTCAAAGGATTGACGTGGGATAAAAATTTTAACCAGTTGGGCATCAACGAAATGGGATATATCGCATTACTGGCAAAAAACAACGGCATAGTTAACAATTGCCCAATTCCTGTCATCCGTTCTCTGGTTTTCACCAGACAGCCAATAATTAACGAAAAAGTGCAAAAACAACCAGCCCCCAGCATCACAATTAGAAGGACTTGCAAAAAAGCGAAGGGATGCAGATTTAGTTGCACACCTAACAAAAATGACAATCCATAAATAATAAATACCTGTGATAAACACCGTACCCCACAAGCTAGAGACTTCCCCAATACCATTGATATTCGGGGTGTCGGACTAGCCAGGAATTTATGCACAACGCCTAAATCTCGCTCCCAAATCAGCGTCATTCCACCTGTAAAAATGGCCACAAACAACACACTCTGCGCCAGAATACCCGCCGCCATGAAGTCTAAATAAGGTAAATCCCCCGTAGGAATTGCGCGCAGGCGAGAGAAGACTTGCCCAAAAATCAGTAGCCATAATGCTGGTTGTACAGCACGAATGATTAAATCCGTAGGATCGTGCCGGAGTTTCCGCACTTCCATTTCAGCAATTACCAAAGTTTTAGTAAATATCTGATTCAGCGCAGAGATAAAATTATTGGTTCGGCGATTTGGTTTTGCCTTAACCCAATCGTTGAGATGTCCGCCTGGTTCTTGCTGTGTCACGGTAGTTGACTCCTCCTGATTTTAATTCGTCGCCTGTGTGGTGAATAAACACATCATCTAAAGTTGCATGAGATTTACCCAAAGCCGCCTTCAAGTCACTAGGCACACCCGTAATCACAACTTTGCCCTGCTGCATAATCACGACTCGATTACATAGACTGTCGGCTTCTTCTAAAAAGTGAGTGGTTAAAAAGATGGTTGTACCGTAATCTTCCCGCAGTTGTTGTACAAGTTCCCATACCTGATTACGGGCAATGGGATCTAGTCCCACCGTCGGCTCATCGAGGAATAAAATTCGGGGTTGATGCATGATTGATTGGGCAATTTCTAGCTTGCGAATCATGCCACCAGAATAGTTACGTACTAAGCGGTGAGCTGCATCTTGCAAATCCATGAAACCAAGAACGTCTTGAATAATCCTTTGTCTGCGACTACGCGGAATGTCATACAGTTTGGCAAAGATTAACAAATTTTCGTAACCCGTCAGACTTCCATCAGCAGAAAGTGCCTGGGGTACATAGCCTAATAGTCGCCTCACACCAGCTGCCTGATGTGCCACGTCATAGCCAGCTATAGTTGCTTTCCCGGCGCTGACAGGTAACAGGGTGGTCAACATCTTAATGACTGTACTTTTGCCAGCCCCATTCGGCCCGAGTAAGCCAAATATCTCACCCTGTTTTACAGTAATGCTCAAATCATCAACTGCAACTGCTTTGTCAAAGTAACGTGTTAGTCCCTGAGTCTCTAAAATCACGGCTTCAGGACTATTGCTTAGTGGTTGTGAAATGTCTTTGTTTCCCGTAAATATGGTCACGAGTCTTACACACTGTTAATATTTAGCTTATCTAAATATTAGTTTGCCATAATTTGCGGATAAGTCAAGAGCCTAGATTTCAATTTGGGGATTCTGCTATTTCTAGGCGATTACCACCAGGATCACGAATAAAAAAGTGCTTGATTGAGGTGACATGAATAGGGAAATTAGATGGTAAAGTAGCTATTATTACTAGAGCTTCTGCGGGAATTAGTGAAGCTACGGCGATCGCACTAGCAGCAAAAGGGGCAAAGGTGGTAATTCCAGCAGTTGCATCCAATGAAATTACCCAATTGAACCCAAGCAACTCTGGAAAAAGTTTCAGCCGTGACCTTGTAACCACCCTTCCAAATTAGCAATATTAGAGAAATATAACCAAGTTTTTATTCTTTTTGAAGATATCTAACATGACAAAAAATAAATTAACAAACAATGCTGGTAAGTTAACTGCATTTTTATTTCTAATTACAATTTTGCTGACACCTTGTGTGATTGTAAATGCTGGAGAACGCGGTGTATTAATGCAGTTTGGTCAGGTGCAAGAAACAGTATTAGGAGAGGGTATCCATATTATATTTCCTATTATTAACACAGTCAAAAAAATCAGTGTGAAAATTCAAAAACAAGAAATTGCGGCGGAAGCTTCTGCTAAAGATTTACAAGCTGTTTTTACAGATGTATCATTAAACTGGCATATTATCCCGGAAGAGACTAATATTGTGTTTCAAAATATTGGTGATGAACAAGATATAATTACAAAAATTATTAATCCGGCTATACAAGAAGTTTTAAAGGCGGTAATAGCTAAATATACAGCAGAAGAAATTGTCACTAAACGAGAAGAAGTAAAAGCCGGAGTTGATTATACATTGACTACGAGACTGCATGAATACCATATAGTAGTTGATGATATTTCACTGGTTCATGTCAATTTTTCTAATCAATTTAATCAAGCAGTTGAGGCTAAACAAATTGCGGAACAAGATGCCAAGCGAGCCGATTTTATTGCCTTGAAAGCAGCTAAAGAAGCGGCAGCTAAGGTAAATTTAGCTCAAGGAGAAGCAGCAGCAAACAAATTACTCCGTGAAACTTTAAGTGATGACATTCTAGAAAGACAGTTTGTGGAAAAATGGGATGGTAAATTACCTTTAATTATGTCTAAGGATGCTCCTAAAGTTTTAAATATGAATGATATTTTCAAATTAAAATAGAATTAAATAACCCAGTATTAATAACTGGGGTTTTGGTTAACTGGCAGAGAAGAAATTGGGAGTATCGATAATATGTAACTGAATTAATGCCACAATTAAAAATGTATATACAGTTGAAGAAACTAAGCCTGTCAATAATTCTTTTTTTAAGTTGCGTTCCTCGGTTTGTTTCTGTAAGACATCGATTGCGCCTGCTTGCATTAACAAAATCCCAATAATATTAGATAGCCAATAACCGATGATAACACCTGGCATCAGTAATTTAGGGGCAAAAAGACTACAAACATAACCGAAGGCATAGGCAATTGGTAAGTTAAATATTAAGTCATTCCACCAGCATAATGGTGATAATAAATATCCAATAACTAAGAATAATCCGCCTCTGATCTTCTGCAATAATGTTTTAGGTAAATTTTCAGGGGTTGGTGATAAAAGCTCTTGATTAGCTTCTTCAATATTTGTCATAATAGTACAGTAATTACATCAACTTACCGTAGTTTAAAACAAAATAGAAAATATGTCTAGCAGCAAACTTTATTGATTATTGATTAATTGCTGTTCTTCTGGTAATAATTTGGTTTCACTTGCTGGGTGATCGTTGGTAATATTAGTTGACTGTGATGGACGCATAATTAAACTTACGCCTATTGCCCAGGCGATCGCCACCATCCAAGCTGCAATAATATCACTGGGAAAATGTACTCCCAAATATAGACGCGTCCAAGCAATGGCTAGGATATACACGCTACCCAATATTACTGTTAACCAACACCAAACACTATCCCAAGTTAAAATTACCAAAATAGCAATCAATGTCATACTGGTCATGGCATGACCACTGGGGAATGAATAATCATATTCTGGTGCGACTGAAGTCCACAAATCGGGACGTACTCTATGCCAAAATGCCTTGGCCGTGTGGTTAATAATTGTACTACCAGCAGCAGTCACGAATAAATATGTGAGCGATCGCCAGCGACGTTGTAGGAGTAAAATAAGTGCGATCGCCATCATCATAGGTAACACAGTCCAAAACGAACCTAGCTTGGTTAACAGCGCCGCGAATTTATCTAACTGGGGCTGGGCTACAGAGTGAATTGTCATTAAAATCGGTAAATCCCAGGGAAATCCACCTCGATTTTGCTCTACTTTTAACGCCAATAAGCCAAAAATTTGTAGTGGTACATATACCCCCACGAATAGTACCACCAAAGCACGCCAATGAGTAATTAGTAATTTTCGCCCCAACTCTAGGGGTGATTTTGGTTTTGAAGGTAAGCTTTGATTTTCTAAATCTGCCATTTTAAACACAATATTGATAGTGTAGGTTTTAAAATCACTTCTACTGATTAAATTACTTAGAGGACGTTTGTAAAGTATTGATTATTACTAGAAGTCGCGGCTACACAAACTTGACGCGAAGCGTCTTCCTGTAGGGAAGGCCGCCTGCGCGGGTTAAAAACCTTGATTTTTCATTAGTCCACGCAGGTGGACTTGGCCTGTGTAGTAGCGAATTATATTCGCCTAAAACTTTTAAAACATCCTCTTAGAAGGAAATATTTACTGTAGATAGCTTCCACTCTAGAAAGCAATTAATTGACGTATCAAAAAATTTATTCATTTTGTATCACATTACCAAAATATAGACTTGGATGAGCTTTTACGCTTAAAATACGGTAAGTTGATCGACTTTATGTACTTTATGGAAAATTTTCCACAGCTAGTTAAAACTTGCGGTTCCCTAAAAGGCTTTATACAGCAGCGTTACAACCAATCTTTTACTTTCAGCTAAACAAAACCACAGTTACAAAACCCCGGTCAAGGACAGGAGTATGAATTTTTTATTGTTGCCTTTCTTCAGCTTTCTAGTTGGTATTTTGGTTGGTTTAACAGGAATTGGTGGCGCTTCCCTCATCACTCCCATGTTAATTTTTATTTTTCAAGTACCACCTGCTGTCGCAGTAAGTTCTGATGTGGTTGCAGCTACACTCATGAAAGTTGTTGGTAGCATTAAACACTGGCAACAAGAAACCCTAGATGTGGAAGTGGTGAAATGGTTAGCGTCGGGAAGCGTTCCTGGTTCTCTGCTGGGGGTAGGGATACTACACCTAATTAAACAGCAGGGAGAGCATAACCTGAACAATATTACACTGCACTTACTAGGGATAACAATTTTTATAGTTACAGTTTTGGCGTTGTTGCAAATGCTGCTGTTGACTTTTTTCCCTCATTTACAATTACCTGAACTCCCTAAATTTGACTTAACAACTCCACTAGGACGCTTGCAAACAGTAAGTGTAGGAGCAATTTTAGGTTGTGTTGTCGGTTTAACCAGTATCGCTTCCGGTTCCATGTTTGCCTTAGTGCTGATAGGATTTTTTCGCTTGGATGCGAGAAGGTTGGTAGGTACAGATATTTCCCAAGCAGCGATTTTATTACTATTTACGGCTGTGGGACATCTAACTTTAGGAACAGTTGATTGGAGTTTAGTTTTACCAATATGGCTGGGTTCAGTCCCAGGTGTATTACTGGGGGCGAAAATCTGCCAATTTGTCCCTCAAAAACCATTACGATTTATGATTTATTTTATTTTAATGATGGTCAGCACCAAGTTTGTTTATTAGTCACAGAAGAATAGGGTTTTGAGACTGTGTAGCGTTTATTACAGCGATTTTCAGGTAAATGAACCACATCTTTTTTATCTCACGCAGAGGCACAGAGAGAAATAAAGTCTTCTTCCCCCACTCCCCACTCCCTACTAGACCTGTCCGAAAATTCCGATTGCTCCTTCTAAATCAGCCCCTTGTAAATTGGCTCCTTGGAGATTTGCATTAGTGAGGTTGGCTTTTTCTAAGTCAGCATTTTGGAGATTTGCTCCTTGGAGATTTGCATTAGTGAGGTTGGCTTTTTCTAAATCGGCATCAAATAAATTTGCTTCTTGCAGATTGGCTTGTGCAATGTTGGCTTTGCCTAAATCTACTCCTTGTAAATTTGCTAACTTGAGGTTGATTCCTTGTAAATTAGCGCTTTCAAATTTTACATTTTGGAGGTTTGCACTTTCTAAATTAGCAGATTGTAGGTTTGCTCTTGCAAAGGATACTCCACTTAAATCACATCCCACACATTCGTTTGTTTGTAATAAATGGCTGACGTTTGCAGGGATGGACTGCACTGGTAAAGCTATGGGAACTTCTACGGGAGCGGGTTGGGTTAGTTCTGGTAATGTTTCTATTTGAGCTAGAGCTTGGGGTTGGTTCAGTAGAGAAAATGCGATTAATAGTCCGCAAATCCACGAACTGAGTTTTTTGAAGTTGAGTATATTCATGAGTTAGTTTATGTTTTTGAGAGTTTTTTAACGGAGAGTGACGCTGAGTGTTTAGTTGGAAAACATGGCTAGGATGGGTAGTAGTAGGTAGCTTTCGCTGTCCATTAAGATGGAGAATCCTAAGCAGATTAAGACAAAGGGGAAGACTTTTTGACCATAACGAGCTAGAACAGTAGCCATCATAGGGTTACGAGTCAGGTGATAAGATAGAAAACACCACAGCCCAACTGTTAAATAGCAAACTAACAAAATTACTCCTAAGCGTGGAAGGGTGCTACTGGCAAATAAGGGTACATAGATGCCAATGTTGTTTCCTCCATTAGCAATAGTCACAGCAGAAACGCGGTAGGTTTGAGGGTCGCGGATTGTTGCCCATAGCGATTTCTGGCGCTGAGGTTTGGTATGATTTAATTTAATTGATACGGCTTGTGTGGTTTCTTCTTCATCTTCTTTACGCAGCAGATGATTAATCCCAATGGCGATTGGTAGAAAACCTAGTAATCCAATCCAGGTATGAGGAATAATGAGACCACCAAAAAAACCAGGAAGACTGGCAAATACCAAAGTTGTGAATCCTAGAAATTCACCGATAATAATATGTCTGGGACGAAAGGTATGATTGACTTTACCGAAGAACGCCGTCAAATATAAATTATCATCAAAGGTAGTTGCGATCGCAGCAGATATCCCGATAATTATTGTACCAATTAACCAACTCATATTTATTGCTCGCAAGGATGTAGTTTTGTTGTTTTTTACTCCCTCTCTAATTTTTAAATTGAGGGCAGATTAGGCTTTTTTGCGACTGTTGTATCTAGCATGAGCAGTCGATAAATTTTGTGAATGTTTTTAGGCGATCGCTATTAAATTAAATGCTATTGCTTGAGTAATGTTTTTTTGAGTAACTTACCTGTTTGTTTCTTAATTTAATATTAGGTCTTATGACTCCATAAAAGCAAATACTCTTTTTTGTTAAAACGATAACTAAAATTTATGGATAATTTAATTAATCTTTTTTCGGTTACAGATTCTCTCCCGACGATTATAAATCACAGCTACAGAGATATTAAAATCTGTTTCCTTAGCGTTCTTATTTTTGGTGTTAGGGACTGGTTTCAAATCCAAAATTAGACATAAATGTAGGTTTAATAGAGGTACAAAATCATCTGCGTTTAATTATTACTGCTTGTACCTCACTTGAATGGGAATTGGTATAATAAGTTAATTAAAATAATCAGGATATATTGTAATGAGTGAGTTAATTACTACACTCTTAGTAGGAATATCAGCATTTATTGGCACTAATATTGATGATATCGTGATTTTATTACTGCTGTTTTCGCAAATAAACTCTAATTTTAGATGCCGACATATTATTGCAGGGCAGTATTTAGGCTTTACTATTTTAGTTATTGCCAGCCTTCCTGGTTTATTTGGTGGATTAATCATCCCACCTAATTGGATTGGATTGCGCTGAAACCAAGGATGAAATTTGCTGACAACTATTTGCAAGCGATCGCTTCCTACTTCTTCTTTCTCTAAACAGTGCTGCAATGATGCTTTAATTTCCCCAGTCACCAAACCTAAATCATACATACCCACAGCAGTTCCTTCACAAATTTCTTCAGCATTTCCCAGCTTACAGTTAATATAAATACCAGGATATAACTGCTTAAATTGGCTAATTTTTTCAGGTAGCCAATAATTTCCCACCGTCAGACTTGCACCTAATTTTAACTCTCCTCGTTGCAGATTGTTTAATTCCCTCAAGCCACGTTCAGTTAACTGTACATGATCCAGAATTTTCTGCGCTTCACCCTGTAATAGTTTACCAGCATCTGTAATTTCAATATGACGACCAATACGATGAAATAACCTCGTCCCATATTCTGTTTCCAAGGTTTGGATCGCCGCACTCACTGCTGGCTGGGTAATATAAAGTGCTTCAGCTGCGCGGGTAAAGTGCAACATTTCTGAAACGGCTAAAAAAATTCGCAACTGTTCCAGCGTCATTTTTGCTTTTTAGGATAGTAATTTATACATTTTGAAGTATTATACGCTAAACTGGGCGGAAAACTGTAGATAAGTATATGCTGTTATATCTGCAATCGATAAATTTTATCTATCGATTCGACAAGAAAGACTGTTTGCTCTTATTGATGGCAAGCCATAAAGTAAAACTACGCACCTAAAAGAGGCTGATTGGTCAAAATTACAATCTTGCACCAGGATTAAACACCGTCACAGGAATTACAGCAACCGCCCAGGAGGTTAAGACATAAACGGATAATCAAACTTAGACAGCAGTCGGGTTTTAACCCACTCCCTACTCCCTACTCCCCACTCCCCAGCTATACAAATTAGAAAATGCACATGAGCGGATTATTAACTGCTATTCCCACAGGATTGACTGCTTTCGTTGCCACAAATCTGGATGATATCGTCATCTTGTCGCTGTTTTTTTCACAGATAAATACTTCCTTTCGCCGTCGTCACATCGTTATCGGTCAATATTTGGGTTTTAGTTTGTTAGTAATTGCCAGTTTACCGAGCTTTTTTGGCAAGTTTATCCTCCCAACATCCTGGATTGGCTTACTCGGTATTATTCCTATGATCATTGGTATCAGTCGTTTATTAAATCCAGAGACTGACGAACAGGAAGATTTCAACAACCCCGAATCTTCGCCATCTTGGTGGTGTAACTTTCTTTCACCGCAATCTTACGCTGTCGCAGCAGTAACGATCGCCAATGGTGGGGACAATATCAGTATCTATATGCCAATGTTTGCTACCAATACCTGGGATAGCTTGCTGGTGATTTTGGCAGTGTTCTTTGTGATGGTGGGTGTATGGTGTTATACGGCTTATTGTTTAACTCAAGTCAGTGCGATCGCTGCTTTGATTGTTCGCTACGGAAATCCCCTCGTTCCGTTCATTTTAATCGGGTTGGGTGCTTCTATTTTAATGGAAAGCCACACTTTAGAAACTCCCGCCTTAGCTATCGTCACTTGTATCAGTCTTGCTGCTTACCTGTTAGTTGTCGGCAAAAATGCTTGGCAAGAAAAATACACTTTTTCTTTGGGATCACCCGAACATGAAATTTTATCTAGGGTTAAACCAAGATAAATATTAAATAAGTCTAAGTTGCATCAATAGATAGATGAAAAAAATCTGACATAACACCTTGAATTAGGTAGTTATACATTGCTCAAAGATATACAACTTTTCAGGATAAAAACATGAAAATACTTTCTACACATCTGGTCAAAATTGCTATTGTCTGCTTATTGCTGCTAGGAAATTTAATGATTTCTCAACCATCCTGGGCAGGACAAAAATATAGTTTATACCCAGACTATATAGAACTCACCGAAGCATTAGATACTGCTTTGCAAGAGCAAAAAACTCAAGGCTCTACACCAGAGATTCAGCTAGAAATTGCGAATTTAAAATTTCAAAAATATCTTATAGAAAATAGCGAAGATCCTGTAGGAATTTGTCGCAATGACACAGAGAAAACCTTGCTGGTGTACGGTGAGAAATCCAAAAAATCTACCTCAACCTACGATAATGAATTGTATTTGCTCCCTAGTGGTGTAGAAACCGATGATGAATGGGACTGTCAAGGCGTTTATCTCCCTGGACAAGAGGCTACAGAATCACAAGCAGCTACATCTCCTCAAGCTTTAAAGATTGTGCATGGAACTCGGTTAGTTGCGACCACAAATGCCGAAACTGGAGAAACTGAATTTAATATCCCACCGGCTAAATTTCTCCAAGCTGGTGAAGCTAACTGGTTGATTCCTGAAAATATTCAAGCTGCACTGGATGCTGGACTTACTACCGCTAAAATAGATGATTAAGGATTAATTTTTCAATCAAGCTAGTAAGTTGATAAAACATGGGAGTCAGATTTATTCTGGCTCCCATTTATGTAATTAAAGTTATTGGCAAATTAAAAATTATCAATTATACAAGTTTAATCAAAATAATTTATGGGAAATTTCTGTACATTATCTAATTAGATGCCTCAACAATAAATTATGAAAAAAACTTGTGAATTATGTATTATTGCTTTGATAATTTTTGTTTATGTGAGAAAATATCAATTAAGTATTAAAAATTTTGACTAGTTAGTTACCAGTGCAAATCTTATGAAGATAGAAACAGAAAGATTGGAATTGAATAAGTTAGGAAAGAAGATGTATCGCTCGGACAGAATCCGAGATCATCTAGCGAATGAACGGACTTATTTGGCATGGATGCGGAGTGGAATTGCACTCATGGGTTTTGGTGTGTTAATTGTGCGGTTGCGGATTATCCGACCACCCGTAGCACCACAACCCCCTGGTAATGGTTGGAAGTTGGGTTTGGCATTTGCTATTGTCGGTGTGTTATCAGTGTTACTGTCTACTCAGCATTATTTCGCAGTTCGCCGTGACATTGACGAAGATACTTATCAACCGCCAGACCGTTGGATATTTTTGGCGAGTTTAGCTGTGGTTCTCCTGGGTGGAGGAGTTATATACTATGTGTTTACTGTTCCCCTAGATTATTTGAACAGTTATATTCTGGAGTAAATTGCTGGGCGAGAAGATGCAGATGAACAAGTGCAAGATACAGCAATTTTCATGTAATTAGACCACACAATGAGGAGGTAACATAACGTGAGTTCGACGGAGAGGAAGGGGCAAAAAGCTTGCTGTGTAAGAATTTGC
>NZ_CAWUOL010000079.1:0-25089 GCF_963923915.1 Nodularia chucula CCY0103
CAGGCTCTATCCCTTATTCAACAAGCTGTCTAGCTATGTTGTCACCCGTTAAGGACTGTATTAGCTTTGTCAGTCGCTGTCCGCATTCTACAAATGATTCAGGGACGGGATAATCCTAATTTATCGGCAAATTTAGCCTTTTCTGATGAGCAACAACAATGTTTGTTCCAGATTGCGCCCACCTTAGAGGGTAAAACCAAATTGCAACAAAATCCCTTTCCGACTCATTCCTTCGGTTGGGCTACTTGGATTATTGCTCGACTTGGTGGTTGGTCTGGTTACAGGTCTCAAAAACCTCCCGGAATTACTACTTTAGTCCGTGGACTTTATCAATTTGAATCCACCTTTTTTGGTTGGAAACTCGCTCTAGGCCTACTTGTGTGTACACCGTAGGCAAGCGAGGAGGGGAACCAGATTTACAGTGAAATTCGGTTTGTAGAACTGGTAACTCTCTTTGGTTCAGGATCTGTGTATACCCGAGACTCCCAACTCCCCACCTATATGTGCTTTTTAGAATCAATCACGAGATAAATTGCCCAAATCGCCATCGCCCGCAGATAGGTACTAGCACGGAAAGTACCCGATGAAGTAATGGCTTCTGGTGTGCGGAATTGTAAGCCATTGTGGTAAATTTGCTGCACCACAGCCTCTGTCAACTTCAACGCTTCATCCTGCATTCCCATTTGGACGAGAAAAGCCGCGAGTCCAAAGTTAATTCCTGTCCAGACTTCCAACGGATGGGTAGCATTGGGGTTTTCTGGTGAACCATCAGGACGCACACCGTTAGCAGCGCCAAATTCGCCATTACAGAACTTGAGAAAGCAAGAATTATAAACTGTTTGTAACGCAGACAAGGTGCGATCGCTTGGTACAATATCTGGTAATCCCAATAAACGCGCATAGAATTGTCCACACAATTGATCCGCCATCACTACATCAGAACCACTCTCACTATCTAAGCGGAAATACTGACCATTCCAGAGTTTGTCTTGATATACAGGAAGCGATTGTGTTAACCATGTTTCGTAGGTGGATTTTTGTACCGCCAAGTCGCCGAGGTCGCCAAGGTTTTTGTTTGATAGAATTTGGCTAATTGCGATCGCAGCCTCCAAAGCTGCTAACCATAAACCTCCACAATAAGCACTCACACCCTGCAAACGCCAATCATCAAAAGTTTGGTCTGGTGCGCCAGAGTTCTCCGGAATACCATCACCGTCTAAATCAAAAGTTTTCAAATAGTCGAGAGTTTGCACAATTCCCTCCCAACAATCTGCCAAAAACTGGACATCATCCGCACCTGTGAGCAGAAAATCTCGGTATACTTGCAGTACAAAATCACTACCTAAATCTTTCCACAAATTGCAATCTTGATAGCAGGTATAATTTGTTTTTTCCCAAACGTGTTCATTGGGTGCGCCCAAATCGTGGGGTGTTGCACCTGCGACTTTTCGGGCTGCGGTTGTGGTATCTGCGCCAATGGTGTAGTAGTAGCCAATAATACGCTGATGATCATCACTATGGGGAATTGCCCTAGCAAATGCCCGGATTACCGATTTTTCCAGTTCGGGAAACAGATGTAGCAGCCCAAAGGAACCATACAAGCGGACATCGAGACTTTCGTACCAACGATAATCTAAACATTCCAGCACCGCAAATTGACCTATGGGGTCAAGTTCTGAGGCTGCACTCCAGAGAGTTCCTCCGCTAGTTAGGTCATATAGCTCATTGAATAGAGCCATTTTAAACCAGTCGGGTAAGTCTTCTGTGTCAATAATCGGCTGTTGCCAATTTACTACGTTTTTATACCAAATTTGATATTGAGTCAGAGCAGTAGAGGCGATCGCACCGGCATGATTACCATCACGCCCAAAAAAGTCTGTATATCTGCGGTAATAATTAATTCCGGCTGCAAATTCTGTTACAGGGAAATCCCAAGAGAGGACAAAAGGAATGGCTAAAGTTTCCCCTGGTTGGAGAGTGAAACGCAGGGCGATCGCCGCCCCAATTTGTGTATTTTCTAACGCTGGAGTGGCATCTTGATAATTAGGCAAAGAACCATCAGCAGCGAAGCTTTCCCACACATCTGCCCCCGTTCCCGCAGGATTCCATCGAGTATGATAAAATACCTCTACCTGGGGATGTTTAATAGTCGCAATACACCAACTACCATCACCTTCTGCTACTGACTCATCATCAACAACCCGGCTAAAAATACAACTAAAATATTCTGTATTTTCAACTATATAATTGTAATTATCTTGACTATCGTCTAAACGTGGCTGATATTCATAAACCGGACTCCCATCATCCCGTATACGCACCTCTGGAGACTTGAGCGCATTAGTAAACCAGCCCACCATATTTTGCCAAGTCAGCATAATACTCAGCGTAATCGGTGCATTTGTCGGGTTATGAGCCTTCCAGTTAAACACCGCCACAGGATAGCTAGATTCTTGATAATTTTCTGCCCAAATGGGTGAAAACTGTTCACAAGTTAACTGTGCTTTGAAGACATTTTCGTAGACAAACCAACTACGCGGATATAAAGCGTGATAAGTTCCTGTTGAGTGTGTAGCCGTAGATCCTGGATACCATTTCCAAGCTGCGAGACTACCATTCTCCGGCGGTTCTGTAGCCAAAGCATAAGCTTGAGACGATGTACCATCAGATTCAAATACACTAAATTGACAAGCGGGGATATTTTGAAACGTATGTTCACCGCCGTCAATGTGCCACAGATTAAAGTCTCCTCGTGAAGAACGACCGATACAACCCGCACCAAAGCCACCCAAAGGCATACCGTGCCAAGGGCCATCATCAATATTACTGGAATAGCGAACAGTATAGGGCTTGTCCCAGCCTAAGCCAATGGGACGGCTCCAAGTGCAAGCAGGAATTACGGTCGAGCGCAGTTTTGTCATCGCCTGATTGTACAGTGTGGGGGTAAATGCAGTTACGCTTAAAATGAAGTATGGAAGAAATTTTACTTGAATTTGTCAACACGCTTGACTCATCATTTAAAAAGTTACAAGAAGAAGCAGGAATTAATTCAGGTATCTCACAGCTAACCATCAGCCAGTTTCAATACATTGATGCCATCCATCAGCTTGGAGAACCGACCATATTTCCCATGACACCAACACAAGATTATCCAGCCCTGATCTTTTACGATTCTTTCAACTTTGGGAAAGGGGCAAATCGCCTGACTCATCTATTTTTTGAACAAATGATGTGGCAGATGTCCAAATCACTTATCAAGGCATTTTGGAAACAAGAGTTTGGCAATATTCCCCGAAATTTTGTAAATCCCTTTGGGAAACAACGGACTAAATACTATCCAACGATTGTTTCTTGCAGTAATTATGTTTTTCCAAAGCCGCAGGATTGGCCTGAACACGTTCATAACACAGGCTATTGGTTCTTAGACGAGGATAATTGGCATCCCACTGATGAGCTACAGGAATTTTTAGAAAGCGGAACACCCCCGGTTTATGTTGGCTTTGGCAGTCTAGGTGATCCCACTAAAGCCGAGCAAACCACAGCATTAGTCATTGATGCACTGCAACTTTCTGGACAGCGCGGCGTTTTAGCCACTGGATGGAATGGGATGAAGAAACTTGATAAAATTCCTCAAAATATACATATCCTCGAAAGTGCGCCTCATGCTTGGTTATTTCCCAGGATGTCAGCAGTGGTTCATCACGGCGGTGCGGGAACAACCGCAGCTGGGCTAAGGGCTGGCGTACCCAGTATTTTAATTCCCCATGCTAACGACCAATTTGCTTGGGGAAAACGCGTTTATGAAATGGGTGTGGGTGCAAAGCCGATTCCCAAAAAAAAGCTGACGGCTGAAAAACTATCTGCGGCTATTAAGTATGTTTTAACCAAGGAGGTACAGCATAAAGCCAAAGTCTTGGGGGGAAATATTCAAAGCGAAAATGGAGCTTATATAGCGGCTCAGGTGATTACTCGCTGTCTTGAGCAACGGTGAGGCTATCCAATTCTGATTTAGCAACTCCCGTTAAGTCGGCGACTATAACGGGAGAAAACTTTACTCGCTTTTAGAGTTGACGGACTAAAGGCTGACCGTCTTTAACTTCGCCTACTAAAACTACATCTACACAATTCACAAAGATGCCATTTTCCAAAACACCAGGAATATTATTCAGTGTTTTCTCTAGGGTAACAGGGTCATCAATGGAATTAAATCTGACATCTAAGACAAAGTTACCTTGATCGGTAATTACTGGCCCGGCTTTTTTAACACCCATGCGGAGTTCAGGTTTACCACCGAGTTTTTTGATGGCGTTGGTAACAGGGGTAATCGCCATTGGGATAACTTCTACAGGTACGGCAAAAGTAGAACCCAAACGCTCGACTAACTTACCACTATCAACCACAACAATAAATTGTGCTGCTAAGTAATCTACTACTTTTTCGCGGGTATGGGCTGCACCACCGCCTTTGATTAAATTCTTATTGGGGTCAACTTCATCAGCCCCATCAATGGCAATATCAATGTGGTCAACAGCATCTAAGGTGGTGAGAGGTACGCCGTATTCTTTGGCTAGGACTTCTGATTGAAAAGAGGTAGGGATACCCACAATATCTTTAAGTTCACCGGATTTGATGCGATCGCCTAAAAACTGAATAGTATAGGCTGTAGTTGACCCCGTACCCAATCCCACAATAGAGCCTGATTTTACCAAGGCCGCTGCTGCTTTACCAACTTCTTGTTTCATCAACTTTACTGGGTCTACTGTTGCACTCATCCCAAAACTCCTGAAATCTTGACTAAATGGTCTATCAATGCAGACTATACTACATAGTAGACAATTCCCCATTCACTCAGACAAAATCGACTATTATATTCTGAAATTAGATTATTGCACAGATCAATCACAGCACCATAGTAGTTAAGTTATAATATTTATCTGAATCAGTTGAGATTAATTAAATTTTCCAATCATTTATTAACCAAAAATTACTAGGTTATGTATCTACCTAATTTAGGCAACTTTGTCAAGCTAAAATGCGTCATACAGCCCAAGCCAAGATGGTGAAATCATCAAAAAAGGTGTTCACCTCAGTTATTTGTCGATGCAGAATAGCAAAATCAAAATCATGATAAATATGCGAAAGTTGCTAGGTCTTGTTTCCTTAGTATTACTACTACCAAACTTGACATTCAGCGTTGCCAGAGCGCTAGAACCTAGAGATAGTATGCAAAATGAAGCGATTAAACAGGTAATTGCTGCAAACTTAATGACAAATTCACCTGATGGAAACTTTCATCCAGAACGGATGATCAATCGGGCAGAATTAGCAGCAATTTTGGTAAAAGCATTTAACCTCAATCAACGTGAAGTTGGTAAACAACAAGATGTGAGAAATGTCCCAGATGTTCCCTCTTCCCATTGGGCATTTAATGATATTCAGACAGTGCTGAGAACTGATATTATGAGAGGATATCGGGGCAATTTATTCTTTCCAAATCAAAGGGTGACAAGGGCAGAAGGTTTAGCAATTTTTGCCCAAGCCTATGGTGTATTTCAGTTTGGTGATAACACAGTAAACGAAATACTTGCGCCCCATCCAGATGCAGGATCAATTCCAGTTTGGGCAAGAAGAGCGATCGCCACAGTAGTTGCCGAAGGATTCATTAACACAGATACCGAAAATAATATTTCCCCATTACAACCCATGACCCGTGGCGACATGGCCTATGTCTTGAGTCAATATTTACAAAGACAGCAGCCACAACCACAAATGCCAGTAGTGGGGGAGTAGGGAGAAGAAGCAGGGGCGCAGGGAGCAGGGAGCAGGGGGGAGAAGACGGTAACTTCTCAATAACAAATGACCAATGACTAAAACCAAATAATTCTAGACATATCCCTACCGTGGGAAAATCAAAAAATGCTAGAAATAGAGTTTAGAGAGGAACACACTATAGTATGCATCTGAGTGAAATCACCCATCCTAACCAGTTACATGGTTTGTCAATCCGGCAATTGCAACAAATCGCCCGTCAAATTCGAGACAAGCACCTACAAACCGTAGCCGCCAGTGGCGGACATTTGGGGCCGGGTTTGGGAGTTGTAGAGTTAACACTAGGGCTTTACCAGACACTGGATTTGGATCGGGATAAAGTCATTTGGGATGTGGGACATCAAGCTTATCCCCACAAACTTCTCACAGGACGCTACAACGATTTTCATACCCTCAGACAAAAAGCCGGCGTTGCAGGTTATCTTAAACGGTGTGAAAGTAAGTTCGATCACTTTGGTGCAGGACACGCTTCCACTAGTATTTCCGCCGCATTGGGTATGGCTTTAGCGGGAGAATTGAAAGGAGAAAAATTTAAATCAGTAGCCGTAATTGGTGATGGTGCTTTAACTGGAGGTATGGCCTTAGAAGCCATCAACCATGCAGGACACTTACCCAAAACTAAACTGCTAGTAGTTCTCAACGACAATGAGATGTCTATTTCTCCAAACGTCGGCGCGATTCCCCGCTACCTGAATAAAATGCGCCTCAGTCCACCAGTGCAGTTTATCAAAGAGAACTTTGAGGAACAGTTAAAGCAAATTCCCTTCGTGGGTGAATCTTTATCTCCGGAACTGGGACGCATTAAAGAAGGAATGAAGCGTTTAGCAGTTCCCAAGGTAGGTGCAGTCTTTGAAGAACTAGGTTTTACTTACATTGGCCCTGTAGATGGGCATAACCTAGAGGAATTAATTGCTACCTTCCAACAAGCACATGAGATGACAGGGCCAGTGCTAGTCCATGTGATTACTGTCAAAGGGAAAGGTTACGAAATCGCCGAACAGGATCAGGTAGGATACCACGCGCAAAGTCCATTTAACCTCACCACTGGTAAAGCGGTTCCCTCCACTAAGCCTAAACCCCCTGCTTACGCCAAAGTATTTTCCCACACCTTAGTTAAACTGGCAGAACAAAACCCCAAAATTATTGGGATTACCGCAGCAATGGCTACGGGAACCGGTTTAGATAAACTCCAAGCTAAACTACCCAATCAATATATTGATGTGGGTATTGCAGAACAACACGCTGTCACCTTAGCTGCGGGTCTTGCTAGTGAAGGAATGCGCCCTGTGGCTGCTATTTACTCCACTTTTTTACAACGGGCTTACGACCAGATTATTCACGATGTTTGTATTCAAAACTTACCTGTGTTCTTCTGTTTAGACAGGGCGGGAATTGTTGGGGCTGATGGCCCTACCCACCAAGGTATGTATGATATTGCCTATCTGCGCTGTATTCCTAATCTGGTGATGATGGCACCCAAAGACGAAGCCGAAATGCAAAGTATGGTAGTTACTGGTATTAACCATACAAGTGGACCCATTGCCATGCGCTATCCCCGTGGTAACGGCTACGGTGTGCCTCTGATGGAAGAAGGCTGGGAACCTTTAGAAATTGGTAAAGGAGAAATTCTGCGTAACGGTGATGATGTGTTACTCATCGGCTACGGCACTATGGTGTATCCCAGTATGCAAGTAGCGGAAATTCTCAGCGAACATGGTATTGAAGCAACTGTGATCAATGCCCGATTTGTCAAGCCTTTGGATACGGAATTAATTTTGCCCCTAGCGAAGCAAATTGGCCGGGTTGTGACTTTGGAAGAAGGCTGTGTCATGGGTGGTTTTGGTTCTGCTGTGGCGGAAGCATTATTAGATGCTGATGTCGTGGTTCCGGTGAAGCGAATTGGTGTACCAGATATCTTGGTAGATCATGCGACACCAGATGAATCTAAGGCGGAATTAGGTTTAACTAGTCGTCAAATAGCGGAAACAGTTATGACTGCTTTCTTTCAAAAGCAAGCCTCTCCTGTTGTCTAGTTAAGGTTAGACATCTGTTGACAAATTAGGGGCAATTCGTGAATTGTCCCTAGAATTTAATTACCTAATATATAGCTGGGGAGTAGGGAGTAGGGTAAAAGCCTTTCGGTGTATGACTTTTATGATCAGTTTATGTCCTAACGTCCTTGGCGGTTGCTATAAAATATAGCTAAAGTACAAATTTATCTGCGTTTATCTGCGTTTATCTGCGTCCATCTGCGTTAAATTATTATTATTTGTACCTCAGTTAAATGGGAATTGCTACATAAACCGCAACCGTCAATATTTAGTTATTCTAGTTACTCAGGATAACAATTAATGGATAAAGTACCATTATTTGAAACTGAAACATCTACTCTATAATTTTCTAAACATTTTGTCATAGAGTTAGCCTGTCTAATTTCTATATCTTGTGACAGCTTACAACTTTTAAATTGTCCTTTATTATCAAAAGATATATAATTTTTAGCTTTACAAGGAAAGTTAGATATACTTCCATTAGAACTAGACAACCTTAAATTCATATTTTGACCAAGGTTGCAAGCTGCTAATGAGTTATTCGGATGATTAATAATTGTTCCTGGTTCACAAACAATTGATGCTTGGGCAGGTAAAGAAACTACAAAACTAGTTATTAAAAGTCCCCAAGAAGCAGTTAAAAACGCCAAGGAATGAGAGTAAAATTTCATAAATAAATACCGATTGAGTTATGGTATCTATTTTCTCAGTTTTGATATGGTCACGGTGAGAGTTAATTTACTGAAAAATAATTTTGCTAACTTTATCATAACTTCACATTTAATCTTGGTAAAATTCATATTACTATTAACTTGAATCCACCACTAGGGCTTAACCTGTCCCCATCCCAGGGAAAACAATACATATTTAAACTACTGTCCACACTCTGGAAATTTTGAGAAGGTACTAATATTTGAGTCAGTACAACTAAGTATGGTAGTTAAACCATAGCTATGAAATCAGATGCGTTAGCGTAGTTTATCGTAGATATCGCAACTTTAGGGCAGGATATGACTAATTTATTGATGACCACTCTGATCTCAACACCAATTAAAGACCCAGTAGCAGTATTTTTGATGATTTTGGGGATTATGCTGATTGCGCCTCTACTATTTGAAAAAATTCGCCTCCCTGGGATTGTGGGATTAATTTTGGCTGGGGTGGTAGTCGGTCCTAATGGGCTGGGATTGTTGGCACGAGATAGCACAATTATCCTACTGGGTACTGTAGGTTTATTATTTCTTATGTTCATGGCGGGACTGGAAACCAGCCTGGATGACATGAAATATAACGCTGATAAGGCGGTAATTTTTGGCTTGGCTACTTTTCTAGTACCTATGGTATTGGGTACTGGCGGGATGATGGCTATTGGCTACGATTTATTGCCGGCTGTTTTGGTTGCATCTTGTTTCGCCTCCCATACTTTATTAGCACTACCTGTAGCCAGCAAACTGGGGATTATGCGATCGCAGGTAATGACTACCACTCTGGGAGGAACATTAATCACCAATATTTTGGCACTTTTAGTGTTGGCGGTGGTGGTGAGAGCGCATGAAGGTAATTTAACTTTACAGTTTTGGCTATTTCTGATTCCCTCACTGATTATTTATACCTTCCTGATTCTGTGGGGATTACCTCGTCTGGGACGTTGGTTTTTTCAGCGCTTCGGACATGACGAAGGGGCAGAGTTTACCTTTGTTTTAGCTAGTTTGTTTGTGGTTTCCTACGCTGCACAATTAATCCAAATTGAACCAATTATTGGGGCTTTTTTAGCGGGAGTCGCTATTACACAATTGATACCGCAACTTAGCCCGTTGATGAATCGGATTCAATTTATTGGGAATACGCTGTTTGTCCCATTTTTCCTGATTTCTGTGGGAATGTTGGTTAATCCCAATATTTTGTTTCAAGAACCGCGAGCGCTGGTAGTATCAGGTGTGATGGTGACTGTTGCTCTTGTTGCCAAGTTTATCCCGGCTTGGGGTGCAGGTAAGTTATTTGGATTTAATTTTGACAATATTATGGTGCTGTTTGGGTTATCGGTAGCTCAAGCTGCTTCTACTCTGGCGGCGATTACTGTTGCTTTTAATATTGAGTTGGTTGACCAATTGACAGTTAATGGCACTATTGCCATGATTTTAGTTACCTGTGTGGCTTCTCCTTGGGTGACAGCCCAATGGGGACAAAAACTTAAGCCCGGAGAGGTGACAACTGCAACCGCGAAAACAGGAAATATAGGCGATCGCGTTTTAGTTCCTGTTGCTAACCCTAGCACTGAAGATAATCTGCTCCAGTTGGCAATTCTTCTCGCAAAATCGGCTGAAGGAACTCTACTACCCCTTCATATTTTATTAGAGCAAAATTTCGCTATTTCTCCAGAGGATAAAATTCGACAAGACCAATTATTATCTACTGCGGAAATGATTGCCCATGCTGCTGTTAGCAAGGTTACAACTATTGGTCGCATTGATGAATCAATTGATAAAGGTATAGCCCGCGTCGCTGAAGAAGAACAAGCGAGTGTGATTGTCTGCGGTTGGAAGGGTTACTCTACTTATCAGGAAAATTTATTTGGCGGTGTGATTGATAAGATTGTGAATCGCAGTTACGTACCAGTTTTAGTAACTCGGTTTCCTTTACCTATTGAACATACAGCAAGGGTTTTCTTAGCTTTCACCACCCAACAGACTTATGCTAGTTCTTTTAAGCAAAATATCCAATTAGCTAAAAGCTTGGCTACCGAACTGAAAGCATCACTAGAACTTTTACACGTAGTCCCAGTCCGGGGGGCAACTGTGGAACTTACTGATCTAGACTTACCACCGGATACACCAATTCAAAAGGTGCGCGGTAATTTTGTTCGTCAAGTTTCTCGATTACTCAAAACTAATGATTTATTGGTGTTAAATGGGACTGTTGAGCAGAAAAATCAGCTTTTTTCCCTTCTCGGTCATGCACCAGAGGCGATCGCCCGGAGTCATCCTCAAGTTGCGATGATTATTGCTTATTTTCCCCAATAGAAGAGGCAGGGTGTGAGAGGTGTGGGAAGTGTGGGGGGTGTGGGAAGTGTGGGAAGTGTGGGAGGTGTGGGGGGAAAGATTTTTACTTCCCAGTCCCCAGTCCCCAGTCCCCAGTCCCCAGTCCCCAATCCCCAGTCCCCAGTCCCCAATCCCCAGTCCCCAATACCGACGAGTCCCCAGTCCCCAGTCCCCAGTCCCCAATCCCCAATCCCCAATCCCCAGGCTATTTATGTCAAAATCTCTTGTATTCCACTATGTTGTTGATTCTTTCTGATGCTTTACCCTGTTATTTGGCAAAATGATTGTGTTTCTCTAATTGACCAAACTCGTTTACCTAATGAGTATACGGTGGTGCAGATTCACCGCAGCGAAGATATGGCACGGGCGATTAAAACTATGATTGTCCGGGGTGCGCCAGCGATTGGGGTGGCGGCGGCTTATGGTATGTATCTGGGTGCGAGGGAAATTGAGGCGCAAAATCATCACGAGTTTATAGAGGCTTTAGAAAAGGTCGCGGAGTTGTTGCGTTCCACTCGCCCCACAGCAGTTAATTTATTTTGGGCTATTAGCAGAATGATGAGAACTGCTTATGAAACTTTGGGAAGTGTCGCAGAAATTAAACAGAATCTTTTGCAAACAGCCCAAGCGATTAATGCTGAAGATTTACAAACCTGTCAGGCTATTGGTGATCATGGTTTGGCTGCATTACCGAATACCCCTGAAAAGCTCAGGATTTTGACTCATTGCAATGCTGGGGCTTTAGCTACTGCTGGTTATGGTACGGCCTTGGGTGTGGTGCGTTCGGTTTGGCGGGAAGGACGTTTAGAACGGGTGTTTGCTGATGAAACTCGTCCGCGTTTGCAAGGTGCAAAACTCACGGCTTGGGAATGTGTGCAAGAAGGGATTCCGGTGACTGTAATTACTGATAGTATGGCGGCGCATTGCATGAAACAGGGTTTAATTCATGCTGTGGTTGTGGGTGCGGACAGGATTGCAGCGAATGGGGATACTGCGAATAAAATTGGTACTTATAGTGTGGCGATCGCCGCTAAAGCCCATAATATCCCTTTCTTTGTCGCAGCACCGGTTTCTACTATAGATTTTTCGCTGGCTGATGGTAGCCAAATTCCCATTGAAGAGCGTCACCCAGCAGAAATATATCAAGTCGGTGATACTATGCTGACACCTTCGGGGGTTGATTTCTATAATCCCGCTTTTGATGTCACTCCATCTGAGTTAATTACAGCTATAATCACCGAAAATGGGGCATTTACTGCCGGTGAGTTATTAAAATATCATCCTCAGCCTGTGAATACTGCTGATTCCTAACGCTTTTACCACACCCCCCACACTCCCCACACTCCCCACACTTCCCACTCCCTACTCCCCCTACTCCCCGGAGCAAATTTATTTTTTTATTTGCTGATTCCGAAATGCTAACTACGAAAAGTGTAATTAATGTACACGCAAGTCAAACGAGTAACACTTAAAGTTGGAAATATATATGAACAAGTTCATCCCTGCAATTGCTTTAATTCTTTCTTCAATATTAATTACTGGCTGTGGTAATTCTCCCAGTGACAGTGTGAACCAAAATCCAACTAATACTGTGGAGACAAGTCAAACTGAATCTACACCAGAAACTGTCAGTCAAACTCAACCTTCTAGTCAATCAGGAACAACAAAAGTTGTAAATCCAACTCCTAACAATAATCAAGCCAATAATAATCAAACTCCATCAGTTGCTAACAATCAACCCACAACAGGTACAGTCAAAGAGTTAGTTACTGGTGATATTATCTGCTACGCCACCATAGTAGATGAACAGGGTAAAGAACATCGGGTAGGTGCTTCTTTTGAAATTTGTGCAGAATCAGCAAAATATTTGAATAAGAAAGTCCGCGCCTCTTATGAAATCGCATCCTTAAATGATTGCGAAAGTATTGAACCCTGCGGTAAAACTCGTCAAGAATCGATAATTTCCCAAATGGAAATTTTAGGAGAAACATCTTCAAGTCAACCGCAATCCAGTAACACATCTACTTTCAGTAATGGGAAGTGGACAATCACTCTAGGGAATCAAAATTCTTGGGATGGGGTGAATAATACGGGAAATGTGAGCTATCAAGGATGTGATGACCAAGGTAACTGTATTAGCTTAACAGGTGGTAAAGTTAGCTGTCGCAGTGGTGAATGTGTCATGGGTTGGGTGAATGGAGATTATCGATACATTTGGTCAGCACCGATAACTGAAGACGGGACTGGTTCCCCCACCCTGATTGTGCAGCAAGGGGGTAAACAAATCCTCAATGCTACAGGATTCAAAGCCATTCCTAATAGCTAAATTCTATAATTAGGCGATCGCCACTATTAGGGCGCGATTCTGTCACCAGTTGCAGTATCAAAGACAAACAACTGATTTAAATCTAGTTGCAAAGATAAGCGATCGCCTGGACGGGGACGAACATCAGCAGTTGTCTGAATATTTAATACCGCTAGAGAACCGGGTAAACTCGCCCGAATCAAGGTTTCTCTTCCCAAAGGTTCCACAACTTTAACTTCTACAAATAATGGTTCTAATTGACTATTATTCAACGCAGAGTCAACATTAATTGTGATGTGTTCGGGACGAATCCCCAAATCAAAACTTTGACCTGGGCGTAACTCCACTTTTTGTCTGACAGCTGCTGGAACCTCTAAGGATTGTCCGCTAATATCAAAAACATCATTTTTATAGACAGCAGGCAAAATATTCATGGGTGGATTACCCAAAAAAGTTGCTACCATGTGATTAGCAGGAAGGGCATAAATACTTTGCGGATCACCAATTTGCTGAATCCTGCCCTTTTCCAATACCACAATTTTATCAGCCAAGGTCATCGCCTCAACTTGATCGTGGGTAACATAAATTGTCGTAATGCCTAATTGTTGATGTAACTGTTTCAACTCTGCCCTAGTATCATCGCGTAATTGGGCATCTAAGTTAGACAAAGGTTCATCAAGTAAAAATACTTGGGGTTCACGGGCGATCGCACGTCCTAATGCTACCCGTTGTTGTTGTCCCCCAGAAAGTTGTTTGGGTTTGCGGTCGAGGAGATGATCTAGAGATAGCGATCGCGCCACAGTCACCACTCGTTCCTGAATAATTTTCGGGTCAACCTTTCGCATTTTTAAACCAAAAGCGATATTTTCCGCCACGGTCATGTGGGGATATAACGCATAATTTTGGAATACCATTGCTATATCTCGTTGTCTGGCCGGGATATTATTTACCAAGCGATCGCCAATAAACAAATCTCCAGAAGTCGCCGATTCTAACCCCGCAATAGTGCGTAAAATTGTTGACTTACCACAACCAGAAGGTCCCACTAAAACCCAAAACTCGCCATCGGGAATTTCAAAAGTAATATCCTCAATAGCACTGACGTTGTTAAATCTACGTCTAATATCTTTTAACTGAACTTTTGCCATAATCCAATATAGAATGTCAACTTTGAATGTTTAATACCATTTCCGTGTAAAGCTGCGCTGAATTTCCTTCTTTCTTTCTTTGTGTACTATCCCTACGGGACGCTGCGCGAACGTGTACTTCGTGGTTCGTTCCTCCTATAATTCAGCGCATCCTCATAAAGAATTGGTCTAAGTATTCCTACTCCCTACTTATTTCTTAGCCCAAGCCGGGTGAGATAATAAAGAAGCCATCACCCGCACTCCCCGCAGTTGATTAGACAGGGGTAGATGACCTTTAGGAGCGCTTAAATCCCAGGTGAATGAGTTGGGGTATCTAGTCCAGTTATTACCGCTTTTCCAGCCGATTTTCGGCCAGAAACTTTCCCAGTTTTTCCCTAGACTCAACCAAATTTCACGCTGTACCGAAAAGCCAAATTTACCTTCCGAGTGGACTAACCAGAGATGATTAATAGTTTGTAAGTCAACAATCGGGGCGTTTTCCACTTCAGTAAAATACAACCATTTTCTTTGTACAGCACCTGGCCCCGCCATCTCACACATTTTTTGGATACTCATGCGATCGGCTGCTTGGAAGTCTTGAACCGCCAATAGCTGTTGTAAAGGATTGTAATTGATCCCACACTCCGATTTTAGAGGTACAATTCCTTCAGGAAAATAGGTCAGCAAAAACTCTTTCACTTCAGGTGCATTAGAGTTATAGAGGACTTGATAGGCTTTACCATCGATCCAAGTCGCTGGCTGGTCATTTCGTTGCTGTAAAAATTCCATCAACACATCTAATCCCTCATTACCCAAGTCAGCCAACTGAGGAATAATTTGTTGTTGAACTTGAATAGACCCAGCGATTAATGATTGTCGAAGGGAGTCGATGTCAGCAGCACTTGATAAAGTCATTGGGTCTGTCATGCCATTAATCGTGTTAACGTGAGCGTGAAAAAGCGATGGGCTATTGGGTATTCTCCCAGGTGAAGTCCTGATAGCGAAAGGTAGTTTATTGTTGATCGTACAAAATTGCCATAACTTGACTCAATCCCATAGCTTAACCCCAAAGATTTTATCAGGGGAATTAGGGAAAATCTGCGCCTCGTGACTTGGTGAACAAAAGACACAGTAAAATTAGCCAGCTTGTAACAGCAAGATTGTTTAGCGGGCGCTATATCGTTCAGGAGTTTTTGAAGTATGTACGACAAGATTATCCCCCCCACAACTGGAAGCAAAATCACCTTTAAAAATGGTGAACCCATTGTGCCTGATAATCCAATTATCCCCTTTATTCGTGGCGATGGCACAGGTATTGATATCTGGCCTGCTACCCAAAAAGTGTTAGATGCGGCGGTGGCTAAAGCATACAAGGGTCAGCGCCAAATTAGTTGGCTTAAGGTTTATGCTGGTGATGAGGCTTGCGATTTATACGGCACATACCAGTATTTACCTCAAGATACTTTAACCGCTATTAAAGAATATGGCGTGGCGATTAAGGGACCATTGACTACTCCTGTGGGCGGTGGGATTCGTTCTTTAAATGTCGCATTACGGCAGATTTTTGATTTATATGCCTGTGTACGTCCTTGCCGTTATTATGCAGGTACACCCTCGCCGCACAAAAACCCAGAAAAACTGGATGTAATTGTTTATCGGGAAAATACGGAAGATATTTATTTGGGGATTGAGTGGAAGCAGGGAAGTGAAATTGGCGATCGCCTGATTAAAATACTTAATGAAGAACTCATCCCCGCAACCCCAGAACATGGGAAAAAGCAAATCCCCCTGGATGCTGGAATTGGGATTAAACCCATCAGCAAAACCGGTTCTCAGCGTCTAGTCCGCAAAGCCATTAAACACGCGTTACTCTTACCCAAAGAAAAGCAACAGGTAACACTGGTGCATAAGGGTAACATCATGAAGTATACCGAAGGGGCTTTCCGTGATTGGGGTTATGAATTAGCCACTAGTGAATTTCGCGCTGAATGCGTCACCGAACGGGAATCTTGGATTTTAAGCAACAAAGAAAAAAATCCGGATATTTCCCCAGAAGCTAACGCCCGTCAAGTTGACCCTGGCTATGATTCCCTGACACCAGAGAAACAAGCGCAAATTGTCCAGGAAGTGGAAACCGTTCTCAGCACCATTTGGGAAACCCACGGTAACGGTCAATGGCAAGATAAAATCATGGTCAATGACCGGATTGCTGATAGCATTTTTCAACAAATCCAAACCCGACCAGATGAGTATTCTATTCTCGCCACAATGAACTTAAACGGCGATTATTTATCTGATGCTGCTGCGGCCATTGTCGGCGGTTTAGGCATGGGGCCAGGGGCAAATATAGGTGATGCCTGTGCCATATTTGAAGCTACCCACGGGACTGCACCCAAACACGCCGGCTTAGATCGGATTAATCCCGGTTCGGTAATTCTTTCCGGGGTGATGATGTTGGAATTTATGGGTTGGCAAGAAGCCGCAGATATGGTAAAGAAAGGTTTAGGGGATGCGATCGCCAACAGTCAAGTTACCTATGACTTAGCCCGGTTACTAGAACCACCAGTAGAACCCTTAAAGTGTTCTGAATTTGCCGACGCAATCATCAAAAATTTTGGTTAACTTTAGCTAACCGTAGGGTGGGTTAGCTATAGCGTAACCCACCATCATCCTGAGATTACCATCTCCCCGCTTTCCAATCTTCGCCACCTGATAACTTAGTTAAACTTTCGGCAACAATTGCAGGTAATTCCTTAGCTGAATAGGAATAAGTTAGTATTAAAAACTGCAAAGCATTTTCAATTAACTTAGTTCTATCGATTATCTCCGCCAGTTGAAATTGACTGTATTTACCATTCATCACTTCTAAACTAGCATCGGCGATCGCATCTTCAATCACTTCTTCCTCTATCAAAGTTTCCCATTCACCTTGATTGACATAATAAGATTTATGATTATCTTTGATATTTAGCTTTTTAATTTCTCGAATGGAATTGCGAATAGAAGCCACCCAAGAATTTGTTAATCGCTGTTCTAGCTGATTTTTAATTAAATGAATCAACAAAATATTCACATAAGATTTTATATTACGCAGAATTGCTTGTTTACTCATCCCCTCTAACTCATCAACAATCGCCAAAGCATCTGCGTAACGTCCTTGTAAAATACTATTTCTGAGGTCTGTGAGTTCCTGTGTCATTGCTTACCATCTCCCCGCTTTCCAATCTTCGCCACCTGGTAACTTAGTTAAACTTTCTGTCACAATTGCAGGTAATTCCTTGGCTGAATAGGAATAAGTTAACACTAAAAATTTTAAAGCATTTTCGATTAACTTAGTTCTGTCTATAATATCCGCCAGTTGAAATTGACTGTATTTGCCATTCATCACTTCTAAACTAGCATCGGCGATAGAACTTTCAATTACTTCCTCCTCTATCAAAATTTCCCATTCATCTTGATTGACATAATAGGATTTTTTGTTTTCTTTGAGATTCACCTCTTGAATTTCTAAAATTGCATTGCGAATAGAAGCTACCCAAGAATTTGTTAATCGCTGTTCTACTTGATTTTTAATTAAATGGATCAATAAAACCTTAAGATAAAATTTAATTTGCCGCAGAATCGCCTTTTTACTCATCCCTTCTAACTCATCAACAATCGCCAAAGCATCTGCGTAACGTCCTTGTAAGATGCTATTTTTGAGGTCTTTCAGTTCCTGTGTCATTATTATTAACCTCCATCAAATGATCATTCAAAGCGGGGATGATGTAGATTGTGCGCCTAATTAAGCGTTTTTGCGGAATCCATATATTTTGTCTTGGTGTTACATATTGGATAGATGCAGATACCGCCATATTAATATGTCTAGACAGAAAAAAGAGCCTAAAGGATGTGGATGCGGAAATATTCCCATCTCAGTAATTTTACTTTTTTTAGGAATGAGTTGGTGGTTTTTGAGCCAAAAAAGTAATCGAGATATGATCGCCAATGTATTTACTAACCTTGTATCTCAGCATCAACAAACAGCTATACCAATATTGAATCCCACTCCCACACCTGTTTTCAGTCCTAAACCTACAGTTACTCCCACACCTACAGTTACTCCCACACCTGCGGTTACTCCCACTCCTACAAATACCGTAAAGCCTGATACCAAGCCAGAACCAGTTGCAGCAAAAACCCCTGTTCAACAAACACCAGCACCTCAAAATGCTTGGGAGAAAAAAGCAATTAGAGGGATTTATTTCAGCCGTTACCATATTACTAATAATGCTAACGAACAAACCATTCGTCAAAGGGTGCGTTTATATCGTTCCCAAGGATTTAATACAATCATTCATGGCGTTTGGGGTAATGGTTGTACAATGTACAATAGCGATGTCATGCAGAAGAAATTGGGGTTTAAAAGTTGTCCCAATAAATTCCAAGATAAATGGCTAGATTGGTTAATTGATGAAGCCCATCAGCACGGAATGCAAGTTCATGCTTACTTTGAAAAAGGAATTAAAATCGATAAAAATAGTCCTATCTTTGATTTAGCGATCGCCCGTAGGTGGATTGTCCCCGGAGTAGATAAAACTTACCCTGGTGTTGATCATTATGTTCTGGATGTTGAGATACCTGAAGTTGGTAACTTCTTTAAAAATATCTCCGTCGAATTTGTCACAAAATATCCCCAAATTGATGCAGTGCAGTGGGATGATTATTTAGGCTACCATGCCGAGCTACCAGGACAACTAGACCGTACTGCTAACTTAACAGCCTTTGTCCAACAAATGGTCAGCGCAATTAAAGAAGCTAACCCCAACGTCAGTTTTGATGTTTCCCATCATAATCCCTATTGGGCTAAAAGATACTTTGCTGCTGATTGGCCAAACTGGAACGCCGATAGAGTGTTTATTCAAGTTTATAATGATGACAATTTCCAAGAAGAATTAAAATACGTGAAAAATGTTGATGGAATTGGCATTAGTGATGATCAATTTCATCGATTAGAAGCAATAATTAATAACCCAAAAATCAAAAGTGTTTTAGTTTTTCCCATAGATGGAAAACCCGAAAAAACTGCTGCTAATTTGCAAAAATTGGTAGAGTCGATAACAGAGAAGCAATAACTAATTTTTACGCATCAAAGATACGTTAGTGTAGTGTCTCTGTTTGGGAAAAATAAAGAGGATTTCAGAAAGTTTTTCCGTAAGTCATAAATATTTGCAAAGTCTTATCAGATGATATAATAAAACATTGTCACTAGGTGTAGAGTTATGACTTCTTTAACATTAAACCTAGATACGGTTCAGCTTACAGACGAACAATTTTATCAGCTCTGTCAAAATAATCAGGATTTGCAATTTGAACGCAGCGCCACCGGAAAATTGATTATTATGTCACCAGTAGGAGGAGAAAGCGGGAACCGAGAAGCTGATTTAATTATTGATTTAGGAATCTGGAATCGGCAAACAAAACTCGGTTATACTTTTAGTTCTTCTACTATATTTAAATTACCCAATGGTGCAGATCGTTCGCCTGATGCAGCTTGGATTGAAAAACAACGTTGGGAAGCACTAACACCCGAACAAAAACGCAAATTTCCCCCAATTGCACCAGATTTTGTTATGGAATTAAGATCAGCAACAGACGATTTGCAAATCTTACGTTCCAAAATGGCAGAATATCTGAATGCTGGGGTAAAATTAGCATGGTTAATCCATCCCCAACAGCAGCAAGTAGAAATTTATCGTCAAGGACAAACTGTCCAAATCCAAAATTTGCCCACAGAATTATCAGGTGAAGATATATTACCGGGATTTATTTTAAATTTATCGTGTTATTAAATAACATTCTAATTCCAGATTACTTTACTGACTAAAAAGGTAATTTAAAATTAGACGAAGTGTTTCATAAAGGATTTTGAGTAGGTATACCAACAGCACGAGGAAAATCAGGTGGGGTATTCACAACTTTGCGTAGGTAAATACAGTGACGAATGCTGTTAGTTAAAGGTGTGGTAAATTGATCAACTAATTCAACAACTCCACCCAATTGGTTAACTGCATTTTGCAAAGATTTTGTTTCCTCCTCTGTCCAATTACCCCGATAAATTACCGCTAAACCACCCTGTTTAAGTAATGGTAAAGTATATTCTGCACAAACAGCAGCATTACCTACAGCGCGAATTAAAGCCACATCGTAAGTTTTGCGGTGCTGGGGATGATGTCCGATTTCTTCTGCTCTCCCAATCAAAGTTTTGGCATTGGTAAGAGTCAATTGAATCAAGGTTTCGTTAATAAAATTAATTTTTTTGCGGGTAGAATCTACCAAGGTAATTGTAGAATTAGCCATAGTTATTCCTACGGGTAGACCGGGCAAACCTGCACCTGTGCCAATATCAATTACAGCAGCATTTTCTGAGAGGGATGGGATAAATTTTCCTTGTGGTGCAATTCCGCGCAATGAATCCCAAAGATGTTTTTCCCAAAATTCTTCGGTGTCGGTAATGCGAGTTAAATTTAACTGTTGATTACCTACCACAATTAATTCATACAACTGCTGAAACTTTTGCTGCTGTTGTTCGTTGGGTTGCCAATTTAGGGTTTGCTGCCATATTTCTGCCATTTCTGGCAATATGGGAATTGTTGAGTTAGTCATTGGTTATTAGTTACTGATGATGGCGGGTTACGCTGTGATTAACCCACCCTACGATTTTGGGGAAATCCTTTGGTGATGAGTCAACGGTTATCGCTGTCACACAGCTTCTTGAGCTTTAGCTTTCAGTATGGCTGGGTCTACTGATTGTAATTCACCGTGGTTCAGTGTCCAACATTGGTCGGCGATCGCCAGCATATCCCCAGCATCATGAGTCACTACCAATAGTGTCCAATCTTTTTTCAGCTTCCCTAATAAATTTACCAGTTGCCGACGCATTGACCAATCTAACCCCGCCGTCGGTTCATCTAATAACAATAAATTCGGCTGACGAATCAATTGTACCGCCAAAGCCAAACGCCTCTGCTGTCCACCACTTAAAGCATGGGGAGGGGTGGAAAGTGATAAATCCTCTAATCCCACTTCCTTTAATGCTCCCCTGACTCTCTCTGAGCCTAATTCTGGATGTCCTAACCGTAATTCTTCTAAAATATTACTACCGCAAAAGTGTCTTTCTGGAAATTGAAAGACTAACCCAGCTAATTGTTGTAACTGTTCTGCTATCAGTGATTGTTCCCGCCAAAATAGGGAACCTGAAGTTGGTTCGGCTAATCCTGACAAAATTTCTAGTAAGGTACTTTTACCGGAACCACTGGGGCCAATAATCATACCTAACTGCTGGGGGACTAATTCCAGATTAATTGATTTCAAAATCGGTGTAGGGCTGGCTGTGGGATGATAAGTGAGATTTTTCAGATAGAGCATTTGTGAGGATTAATAAAAAGTTGGCGGATTACTTCTAAGAGTAATTAGGAAATAATATTACTGAAATTACCAGTTTTTTGGCAAGAATATTGCTAATAACTGGAGAAATATAGCCTTTCACGGTTGAGTAAAATACAATCACCCATCCCCGCAAGCGAGGATGGGACTATGATGTACTTCATTTGATTAGTAAACGCTATATAAAGTTGTGTTTTTCTAAATTGTGCATTGTGGCAGATTTTACTTTTAACAAAAGAGACAAAAATGGGAACTTCGGGAAATAACTGGAGTCTACCTGTGTAGAATATTTGGGTTGAAACTCACACAAATTCTAGTTAACTTTTTTTGGGATTCTAAGTAACAGATACCACAATTTTAACCGCATTTTTTATCAGGGTAACAATGAATAAACAGTTTTTTATTTTCAAATCTGTCAGGTTGGTGAAATTCTCTCGACTGACTGTGAGTAGTTTTGCAGCTGCGATCATCGGACTAACTTTTGGGCTTAATCCTACCCTAGCATGCGATCCGTTTCGCCCTAATGCACCACGGAATATTGGAGACAATACAGAAGCGGCTTTTAACGCGATTTTTCAACAGGGAAATTATCCAGTAGCAGCAAGTTACTTAGAAAAAGCCATTTCCAGTGAACCTAATGAACCTTTAGCCTATGCAATGAAGGCTTCTCTAGCTTATATAAATCAAGATTTGACGACACTGGAGAATTATAGCCAGAAAACCCTAGAGGCGGGAAAAAATTTGATTGCTACAGACGAATTGCGTGGTAATATATACGCGGCTGTAGGGCATTTTTTTGAAGGTGCAACTATTCTCACCCGTGAGGGTACACTTAAGGGAGCGCCTCAAGCGTTAACTAGGCTACGTCAAGTTTATCAACATTTAGATAGAGCTGAAGCGATCGCACCTCAAGATCCAGAGTTGAATTTGCTCAAAGGTTACATGGATTTGATGTTAGCTGTGAATTTACCCTTTGCAAATCCTGATGATGCGATCGCCAGATTAAAAGCAAATGCTGCACCTCAATACTTAGCAAATAGAGGTATAGCCCTAGCTTATCGGGATTTAAAACAATATCCCCAGGCTTTGGAATATGTCAATAGTGCTTTAAAATCAACTTCAGAACACCCAGAGTTATATTATCTGAAAGCTCAAATTCTCAGAGAACAAGGAGAAAAAGCTAAAAGTCGGTCAATAACTCAAGAGGCGATCGTAAATTTCGACAAAGCCTTAACTAAAAGATCCCAACTTCCCGCCGATTTAGTCAGACAAATTGAACGTGAACGTAACAATACAGTCAACCAATTGAATAATTTAGGCGCTTAATTGGGAATGGGGAATACTTTTGTCCGGACGCGATCAATCGCGTCTCCCCATTACCAATGCTGATATGCTTATGTTTATCGAGAGTAAAAATATTCCCCAACTATGCAAATTCAGTTCCGTGAAATTAACCCTTTTGATGTGTGGATTTGGCTAAAGTTCAGTACAATTCCTTCTGGGAGAGAAAAGCAATATGTAGAAGAAGTTTTTAATTCCTGGTTTTATTTGGGTAAATTAGGCGCATTTAATGCCGAAAATCTCCAAGTTCAAGATACAGGACTGGAAATTAGTTATATGAATTATGACCCAGAAGGGTATGATAAGAGCTTATTAGCACTCATGCACAATATGGGTGAATTTGAGTATGAAGGACAGTGGGCGCGTTGTTGGTTGGATATGGGGACTGCTGATGCGATCGCACTGGATATTTTAATCAATGCTCTGAAACAGTTAAATCAGGAATATGTCACCATTGAAGAATTATACATCGGTGGCGAAAACGAAGATTGGCCTGTAGAAGATAGTGACAACCCCAATCATTCCATGTACGATAATTAACTAGATTACTAAAACCTCAAAACCGACACTTTCCACATTCTCGGAGACTTTGCAATGAGCAAATTCGGCAAAATTCGCGTCTTAGCTTTAGGATTGATCCGGGATGGGGAGCGCATTTTTGTTTATGAAGGCTACGAATCCGTAAAGCAAGAAACTTATTATCGCGCTTTAGGTGGTGGAGTTGACTTTGGCGAAACCAGTCAAGCTGCTTTACAAAGAGAATTTCAAGAAGAAATCCAAGCAGAGTTAACCAATATTAAATATCTAGGTTCCATAGAAAATATTTTTACATTTAATGATCAGCAAGGACACGAAATTATTCAAACTTATGAATGTGATTTTGTGGATTCCAAATTTTATCAGTTGGAAAGCTTAATATTTTCTGAATCAAAAAACCATCAACATAAAGCACTATGGGTAGATATTGCTGAATTTAAATCTGGTAAATTAAGATTAGTCCCCGGAGAGTTTTTGACCTATTTGTAAACTATTAATTGAGTAAATCAGTAATTTTTACGAATTATTACTCATATCTATCCTTCTTGGATTTAATGACTTTGATAATATCATCATGTTGTTGACCTTCGATGATATCTTTTAAATGTATTTTGCCTTCAATATATTGAATATGAATACGCCATCCTGATATTTTATCAATATCGGCTCTGTATATAGCTTGCTTAATACCTGTAACTTTATGCAGTCTGGTTTTAGGAAAACTTCTGGTTCTATGACACTCATTATCTTCTAATTCAGCTAAAGCCGCGAGAAAATCCAGCTTTAACTCTTCTGGTAAAATCTGAATAGCTTCATGGATGACACCATACTCATCTAAAAGAGGCTTAATTTGTGCCATTACCGAGAATGAACCTCAAACTCTTGATTCTCTACAGTGAAGTCTTGGTAAAGAGTTTCTGCAACTGAATTATATGCTTTTGGTGCATCTTCAGGCTTGACGGCTCGAAATAAAGTTATCACTGTCCGATCAAAAATGGGATCATCATCAATAGTGAGGATTATTCTAATTTTCTCATTAATTTTCAGAGAATATATCGAAGAATCATAATTTTCATTCAGTCTGATATTTCTTAACTGTGTGCTGTTTTTGTAAAAAAGTTTTGTATCTATTGAAAGAAACTCAACGTATTTATTCAGTTTCTTAATAATCTTAAATTTTTCTGTATTACTAAATTTCTCTAAATCCTGCTCGAAATCTTTTGTAGATTCAATAAGTATATCCATCGCCATCGCTCCTGGGATTAAATCCCCAACTTACTTTAAATCTAATCCTATTTTCGTGCAAAAGTATGTTGAATTTTTTCTTTGTGTCCTTTGTACCCACATTCCGCACCCTAAACTGTCACAGATAAAAAAAGCCATCAAAGTAGTACAAAATAACTAAAGGCAAATCAAAGGTTCAGAGATTTAATGAG
>NZ_CAWUOL010000080.1:0-24362 GCF_963923915.1 Nodularia chucula CCY0103
ATCAACAAATACATTCTCGTACACCGGACGATATTTCTGAGCCGGGAGATGTATTGAGTCTCTGGTAGCTTTAGGGTTTGCTAAAGCCGGATGCTTGGTTAACTTGCTTGTCCGGTTTGTCGGGGGGAAAGGGGTAGCAATATCCCTGCCCTACCCATTAAACAGTAAGGAGTTCGTAAGTTTCGACTTTGTTTATGTTTTTAGCGGCATTTTCATCTCGGTCGTGTTCAGTTGAGCAATTCAAACACTGAACAGTCCGAACTTTCAAATCGAGCTTGCCCCATTTATAACCACATTCAGAACAAACTTGGCTTGTTGGTTCCCATCGGCTAATAACTACAAACTCACGGCTGTATTTCTGAGATTTGGCCTCGCATAAGGTTCTAAATTCTCTCCAACCCTGGAGACTAATTGCTCTAGAGAGTTGACGATTTTTTACCATTCCTGACACATTTAAATCTTCCAGGACGATAGTTTGATTTTCACTAACTACTTTGGTAGATAACTTGTGCAATAAATCTTTACGGGTATCTGCAATTTTGTTATTTGTGTCCCATTATTTCCGGTCAATAAAAAAAGAGCGATCGCACTACACCAACGCGATCGCTCATTGAGACTAGATTAAAAATTGATTCTAAGCAGCTACAGGTTGCGACAGTAGCTTAATGTTCGAGAAGATAAATTCTTGCACAGACACCTTTCCAGCAGCATCAGTGCGAATTTCTCGCCGATTTAAAATGAAATATTCACCAACTTTTTCATATTCATCGGTAAACTCACTTCTACCACCCTTTTGTTCCCCTGTTTTGGGGTCATGGTATACAGAGTCATAGGTGTGAGACAGATAACCTGCTCCGGTGTCATGACTGCTGAAAGTGTTAATTGTCACAAAAGTACCGTGAATTAAACGGTGAACATGGCAAACTTCGTTATTGCGAACCTTATATTTATCGCCTTCAGCTTTACCACCGACTAAAATTTCAGTTGCGCCAGTTTCCTCAGTTTCACCATAGCTAAATTTATTTTCACTATGGCTATCTTCAAAGCTACGACGTACCCGGTGAATAGCAATTTCCCAAGCTTGACCGTGGATGGCTTTTTTCGCTTGCTCATCTTCTACGTCCAACACTTCGGCTTTCAGATTACCATCAATGACAATTTTACCTGTAAATACTTTGTCATCATATTTATAAGTAATATCTGCGGTGTAACCGGGGAAAGTCTTATCCCAAGTGTAACGATTTTCGTAAGCAGCCCGGAAAAGTTCCTGAGCAGAAAGTTTTGTAATTGTCATCAGCTTCTCCTAGCGTGACTAGCTATATTAGCGTTTTATCTTGGCTAGTATTAGCATAGAAGTAAATATGAAGCCTTGCATAGTCCCCAAGTGGGTACACTTATGCCTAATTCTCTTTACGTTGTATTTCAAGCGATCGCCAATGTCAACAACGAACAGCAACTACGACTGGCGCTCATGGATCAAATTCGTGAGTATTTTGGCGTACAACATTGCGGTATCTATCTGATTGATGAACAGCTAACTGAGGAAATGAATGTTCAGGGTATCCCCTCAGTCTGTATGGAGAATAACCCGGTGGGGCGCTATGTAGTAGAAAGACACGCTCCCGCCCATGAACAATTACTATTGTCTCCAGGAGATTGGAAACATTTCTGTTCCCGTCAAGACCATGAACACGTTATGACTGGGCCGATTGTCTGTGATGGTGGCCTTGTGGGAACCTTAAACTTAGCCCGTGACGAAGGAACTGATGCTTTTAATGCCGATGACTTAGCTGATTTTAGCGCTTTGTGTCTTCATTTATCAGCAAAACTTGCCACTCTCCGAGCCAAAAAAGCCAAAATTTCTAATTCGCAATTAGTCAGTCCTTTAACCCCCCGTGAGCTAGAAATTGCTGAGTTAGTAGCACAAGGTTTAACTAATGCCCAAATTGGTGAGAAACTGTGGATTACCCAAAATTCTGTCAAGCAAGCCCTCAAACGGATGTTTCGCAAATTAGGTGTTTCGGCGCGGAGTGAGATGGTGGCAAAATTACACTTGATTTCTGTGAATTAGTAGTTTGTAGTGAGGACTTTAGTCCTCAAATAAAGGCTTTAGCCCTGATGAGGAAATGAATTACCCCTTACCCCACTCCCTACTCCCTACTCCCCAGATATATCTAATTAACAGATGGTTTTGGCTGTAACTGTTCCATGAAGAAATCTTCTAAAGAATGACGAGATAATTTCATAGAAATTATTTGCCCGTTCATTAAACGTAGACTGGCCAGAAAATCATAGTAATCTTCTTGTAAAGTACCTTGCCAAGAACCATCAGTTTCAAAGGTTAGATTAGGTATCCACTGTTTCAAAACCTCAGAGTCACCGCCCCGACCTTTGATGTAGTATGTTTGGTCATTACCTAAAAGTTCCTCTAGAGAACCAGAACAAATCACTTCACCTTTAGAAAGGATAGCAATGCGATCGCAAATTTGTTCCACTTCACTCAGCACATGGCTATTGAAGAAAATTGTTTTACCTGCGGCTTTCAGTGAAAGAATAATTTCCCGCATTTGGTAGCGTCCCAAAGGATCTAAACCAGACATGGGTTCATCCAGAAATATCAACTCCGGATCATTAATCAGTGCTTGCGCCATCCCCACACGCTGCAACATCCCCTTAGAATAGCGACGCATGGGCTTTTTCCGCGCATCAACCATAGATAAACCCACCAGTTCCAACAATTGCGGAATCCTTTCCCGTTGGACTTTTTGGGGAATTTGGAACAACCCCGCCGCTAATTCCAGAAATTCCCAGCCAGTGAGATAGTCATATAAATAAGAATTTTCTGGGAGGTAGCCAATCATTTGCTTAGTATGGCGATCGCCCAGGGGCTTACCCAATAACAAACCCTTACCAGAACTAGGGCGAATAATTCCCAACAACAGCTTTAAAAGAGTTGTTTTCCCAGCGCCATTCGGCCCTAATAACCCAAAAGTCTCCCCTTTATTCACCTTAACAGAACAGCTTTTAAGAGAGACAATTTTTTGATTCATCCAAAAACCCGTACGATAGACTTTTCGCAAATCAGCAGTTAGGACTACTGGCGGGTTATCCATAGTATTCAGTTGATTTTCAGGGATTTCTACATCAGATTTCATGTTACAACTACCACATAGTTAATCAATTACCAATTGAGAACTTCAGTGGTTCCTTTAGCCTCACTACACTATAGAATACCCTTAGAGCTAGGAATTGTACCAGCACGACGAGAATCAATTTCCACAGCCATCCGGGTAGCCCTAGCAAAAGCTTTAAATGTCGCCTCAATAATATGATGGGAATTAATGCCATCCAATTGACGAATATGCAGAGTCATTTGGCTATGATTAACCAACGCCACAAAAAACTCCCGTACTAGTTGAGTGTCATAGGTTCCCACACGCTGGGTAGGAATTTGTAACCCATAGCTGAGATGAGGTCTACCAGAAAAATCCAGAGCCACTTGTATCAAAGCTTCATCCAGGGGAGCCAGAAAATTACCAAAACGCACAATACCTTTTCTGTTACCCAACGCTTGACAAAAAGCCTGTCCTAAAGTTATGCCCACATCTTCATTAGTGTGGTGGTCATCAATTTCCCAGTCTCCTTGGGCTTGGACATTTAAATCAATCAACCCGTGGGAAGAAATTTGATGCAACATATGATCCAAAAATGGAATCCCAGTGGCGGCGGTACAAATGCCTGTACCATCCAAGTTAATCGTGACTTTGATATCTGTTTCGCCAGTAGTGCGATGAACAGAAGCAACGCGGGCAGTTTGATTTAAATTCAGGGTTTCTGTTTGCATGAGTGGGAAGTGTGGGGAAGAGGCAGGGGTGCAGGGTGCAGGGTGCAGGGGGGAAGAGGCAGAGGGACGCAGGGGGCAGGGTGCAGGAGGGAGTAATAATTAATGATTACATTCCCATTATTTCGTAGCCGGCATCGACGTATAAAACTTGTCCTGTAATGCCACTGGCTAAATCGCTAGCCAAGAAGGCCGCAGTATTCCCTACTTCTTGCTGGGTGACAGTGCGTCGCAGGGGCGCTACTTCTTCTACATGGTGAATCATATCTAAAATTCCTCCCACTGCGGAAGATGCTAAGGTGCGTATTGGTCCTGCGGAAATGGCATTGACGCGAATATTTTGCGGCCCCAATTCAGCAGCCAAATAACGTACACTAGATTCTAATCCGGCTTTGGCTACTCCCATAACGTTGTAGTTAGGAATTGCTCTCACTCCTCCCAAATATGTCAAAGTGATAATGCTACCACCTTCTGTCATTAGGGGTTGGGCTGCACCGCTTAACTGCACTAAGGAATAGGTGCTGATTTCTAACGCTGTTTTGAAACCAGAACGTGAGGTTTGACTAAAACCACCAGTCAAATCATCTCTATTGGCGAAGGCTAGACAGTGGATGAGAATGTCTAATTTTCCCCACTGGTCGCGCACGGCTTCAAAGGTGGATTGCACCTGTGCGTCATCTTGGACATTACAGGGAACAAATAAGCTGGGGTTGAGAGGTTCTACTAATTCCGCCACCTTTTTCTCCATTTTCCCACGCTCATCTGGGAGGTAGGTAATACCCAAGTTAGCGCCGGCTTTATGCAGTTGTTGAGCAATGCCCCAGGCGATGGAACGGTTATTGGCAATTCCTGTAACTAAGGCGTTTTTTCCAGTCAGATTTAGCATACAAAATTTAAATGTGATCAATTATTAGGAGCATACTAGAATCTGACGCGAGTTTGTCTTCATTGTCGAGATCATTTGCCAAAATCGTGATCAAAATCAACCTTTTATGAAAAGTTTCTCCAGATAATCCTGAAGAGATTCTCAAGATATCGTGAATTTTTTCCTAAAAAACCTGATGACCAGAACTGTGTAAGTACTTATAACAACTACTAGCTAAAAACAGCAAAAATTATGTATCATTGTGAACAAATAGCTATGAAGTTATGGGTTTAAGTATAGGAATGCACAGAAAGGTTGACGGTGCTTTATTGATTTTTCAGGTGTATTCTTAGGTAATCAGTTTTTGTTTTTCCGGCATTGGGTAGGGGAAGGGAGATGATCGTGACACAAGACAAAGCCCTAGCAAATGTATTTCGCCAGATGGCAACGGGGGCATTTCCTCCAGTTGTAGAAACGTTTGAACGCAATAAAACAATATTTTTTCCCGGCGATCCTGCTGAACGAGTTTATTTTCTTTTGAAGGGTGCTGTGAAACTTTCCAGGGTATATGAGGCAGGAGAGGAAATAACGGTAGCACTGCTACGGGAAAATAGTGTTTTTGGTGTGTTGTCATTACTGACGGGAAACAAGTCCGATAGGTTTTACCATGCAGTGGCTTTTACACCTGTAGAGTTACTGTCAGCGCCAATTGAACAAGTAGAGCAAGCCTTAAAGGAAAATCCAGAATTATCAATGTTGATGCTGCGAGGCCTTTCTTCGCGGATTTTACAGACGGAGATGATGATTGAAACCTTGGCTCACCGCGATATGGGTTCTAGGTTGGTGAGTTTTTTGTTAATTCTTTGCCGTGATTTTGGTGTTCCTTCGACAGATGGGATTACGATTGATCTGAAATTATCTCATCAGGCGATCGCCGAAGCAATTGGTTCCACACGAGTCACTGTCACTCGCTTATTAGGAGACTTGCGAGAGAAACAAATGATTTCTATCCACAAAAAGAAGATTACTGTGCATAAACCTGTTACGTTGAGTAAGCAGTTTACCTAGAACTATGGGAGATGGGATGGCAAATGTTGTGTTCTGGAAAATTACACCCATAGCTGGAGAAAAATCTAAAATTATGATTAATTTCCGGTATTGCCTATCTCCCATCCTCTACAAGATCATCATTGAAAGTAGTAGGCTGTATCTGGACGCATTATGCCTCCGACACCTGAAGTGAACGATAGCTCACAATGACCACCGGGTACATCCTGATAGCGGCAATTTTAATTTTGGGGGGCGTAATCGCCACCGTGGGCGATCGCATTGGCACACGGGTGGGTAAAGCACGCCTCTCACTGTTTAACCTACGTCCGAAAAAAACTGCTGTATTGGTAACGATATTTACAGGCGGATTAATTTCGGCTTCCACATTAGGGATATTATTTGCGGCTGATGAAGGCTTGCGCCAAGGTGTATTTGAGTTAGAAGATATTCAAAAAGACCTGAGAAATCAGAGGGAACAGTTGAAAGTTGCCGAAACCGAAAAAAGTCAAGTAGAAACAGAATTAAATACAGCTAGACTGGAACAAAGCAAAGCAGAGCAAAAGTTACAGGTAATTAACAAGTCTTTGCAAGCTGCAAATGCTAAACAACAAGCAACCGCAACTCAACTTAAAAGTACCCAAAGCCAATTAGGTGCAGTAGTCAATCAGTATCAAGAGGCTTTAACAGAACTGCAAAGCGTTTATGACCAAAGAGAGGCATTGCAGGGAGCTATTGAAGAACTGAAGGCAGAACGAGAACGAGTCTATGTAGAAGCTCAAAAAGCCATTGATGAGGCTAAAATAGCCGTTGACGAGCGCGATGGCAAAATAGCTGAACTTGATGGCATGATTAAACAACGTAATCAAGAAATTACGGCGCGAGAAGAAGTGATAGCCCTGAGAGAGTCTCGCCTCAAAGAATTGGAAAGACAACAGAATTATTTAGAGCAAGAAGTCGCCAGACTAGAAAAATTTTATCAGTCTTACCGTGACCTGCGTTTAGGTAAATTAGCGTTAGTTCGTAATCAAGTTTTGGCTGCCAATGTGGTTCGTGTCAATCAACCTAGTGCAGCCCAGAAAGTAGTTGTGCAGCTTTTGCAAACAGCTAACCAAAATGCCAATATTCAATTAACTGAACCAGGGGAAATTCCAGCAAATAAGCAACTTCTACTGATTACCCCAGACAGAATAGAGCAATTGAGTCAACAGATTCAGGATGGGAGAGAATACGTTATCCGCATTTTTTCTGCTGGTAATTATGTGAGAGGCGAAAACCAGATAGAATTTTTTGCAGATGCTGCCCGCAATCAATTGGTATTTTCCGCAGGTGAAATACTAGCGACAAGTACGGCTGATCCCAAAATGATGACACCTTATCAGCTATCACAGCGATTGGATTTGCTGATTTCTGCCTCGGAATTTCGGGCGCGTAATGCTGGTATTGTCGAGGGTTTGTTAAGAGAAGGTTCTCATTTACGCTTTTATTTTCAACTTAGGCAGTATGATCAACCATTAGAAATCAAAGCCATAGCGATGGAAGATACCTATACAGCAGGACCTTTAAGAATTAGACTTTTAGCTTTAATTGATGGTGAAGTAGTTTTTAGCACTTAAAATTTACCCTGAGCAGACAGTTAAATAATTATTAAAAATCATTAAATAATCAAACGCTGACAATTAAATAGTTTCAAGCCTACTCCCTACTCCCTATTCCCTACTCCCCCCTATTATGACTTTCAGTGAATTTTCACCAACACAACCAGTGATCTTAGGTTTCGATCCCGGTAGAGATAAATGTGGTTTAGCAGTCATGGGATTAGATAGGCAATTATACTATCACCAAGTTGTGACAGCACCAAAGGCGATCGCCACCATTGAAACCCTGCGCCAACAGTTTCCCGTGTCCTTACTAGTCATGGGTAATCAAACCACCGCTAAACAGTGGAAACAGCAATTAAGCGCAGCATTGTTAGAGCAACTGAGCATCATTCTAGTAGATGAGCGCTACAGCACCTTAGAAGCACGCGATCGCTATTGGCAAATGTATCCCCCAAAAGGCCTAACCAAACTCCTCCCACAGGGCATGAGACAGCCACCCAGACCCATAGATGATATAGTTGCCCTCCTGTTAATTGAAAGATACCTAAATCGCCTCACCACCAATAATTAATCCTCAGCAAAGTGCTAATCACTAAAGTTCAGCCCTAATGGTAAAAGCATAATCGCCCCCCGGCTCCAACTTATAGTCCTGTTGTTCTAAAAAACGACCAAGAGGCTCTTTAATCAAAGCCCGACCTTGAGAAGGCTTAACAGACAATTCTCCTCGGCGAAAATGCCATTGGAAATGCCACTCAAAATTACCCGCACTAACTTCACCTTCAAGCAAGCCGAGTGGCCACGATTGACGGATAATTCTGACATGGGCAGTAGTTTCTGGAAGACGTTTGGCACTCACAATGCTTTGTGTCACGTGTGGGATAACAGCCCAATCAATAGGCTACTTCTTTTATTTACCAAACTTATTGAAAATAAACAAACTGACACATGGATAAAACCGTAGCCGACCTCCGCAAAGATTACACTTTAGAAGGTTTAAGCAAAACCGAAATTAACCCCAATCCTTTTATTCAATTTAAAAAATGGTTTGAACAAGCATTAGCAGCCCAACTACCTGAACCTAATGCCATGACTCTAGCCACAGCCACACCGGATGGTCAGCCCGCCGCCAGAATGGTGCTACTCAAAGATTTTGATGAACGAGGCTTTGTTTTATTCACCAACTACAACAGTCATAAAGGACAAGAACTAGCAACAAATCCCCAAGCCGCCCTAGTCTTTTGGTGGGCAGAATTAGAACGCCAAGTCAGAATTGTCGGAACAGTAGAGAAAATTTCCTCAAAACAGTCTGATAGCTACTTTGAAATGCGTCCCCCCAATAGTCGCTTAGGTGCTTGGGCTTCTAATCAAAGTGAAGTAATTGCTGGTAGGGAAGTGTTAGAACAACAATTGCAGGAATTTCAGCACAGATATGAAAATCAAGAAGTTCCTCGCCCACCCCATTGGGGAGGCTACCGTATTATTCCCAGCCAAATTGAGTTTTGGCAAGGTCGCCCCAGTCGTCTCCATGACCGCCTGCTATATACTCGCATCGATGACAGTTGGAAAATTCAGCGTTTGTCTCCGTGAAGAAGGGAGTGGGGACTGGGGACTGGGGACTGGGGACTGGGGACTGGGGACTGGGGACTGGGTATTGGGAAGTAACAATCTTTCCCCCCACACCTCCCACACTTCCCACACCTCCCACACTCCTGCCTTACTTAGTGACTGCTACCTTGGTATCAGAGACAAATTGCACTCTGGGGTCTGGCATAAAACGATATCTTAAGTAAATTCCTCCCCAGATAAACAGGATAATTAACAAACCACCAATACCCAGAGGACTAGGCAACCAGAACACTACTTCTATATGGTTGAGTTGCCCTGCTTTCATCTGCCAGACTAATTCCTTGCCTTGCTTTTGCGGCTGGATAGCAGTTGCGGTTTTTTGAATATTTCTGGCTCCCCAAGGGGTGGTTAAGCTAAATTTTAAGTCGAGAATTGATGCTGTATCTGAGAGGACATTACCCCTGCTGGCAATTAATGAGAGCGATCGCAAGTCTAAATCATAAATTAAGCGATTTCTCACCAGCAGCAGAAAATTATTTTGCGCGATGATTAAATTAGATTCAATTTGCGGTAGTTCCGATGCCGATCCTTTCTTAACAGTCTGGGCTGTTTGATTAGTACGAGAGTTAAAAAAATCATTAAATTTTTCTTGCAACTCTTGTCCATTACTAAAAGGAATTTTCACGATAATTTCTTCTGAAGAAATTCGTTTTGTTGTCCCTTCTAGTTGACGAGTGCGGCGTTCTATACTGTGTAACCATTCATAGACATAATCGCCACTAAAGTTGGTGAGTCGTTCTGCTAACTTAATATGCTGTACTATTTCCCCACGATTGGAGTTTTTGAAGTTTACCCCTGCATCGTAATCAACACAACCAGTTAGTAGCAGTGATGTTAGCACCACCAGCCACAAAACCGGATTTTTGAGCGGAAATATGCTATTCATCAGATTTTTAGTCGTCACTTTGATCAATAAACCTATTCTGCTCAGAACAAAACTTAATCCCCTGATAAATCTGAGCAAAATCTTCCGCAAATTAGAATAATTCATCTATATATGTCCCAAAAAGTCAAATGTTTGTAACTAATCTTGACTAAAAACTCAACCAAGTTAAATAGAATATTGTTAACACAATAACAATTAGTGCTACCCAAATAAAGCGATTATCTTGAGTATTAACTTGGCTCAAATCCACTAATTCTGGTTCATTAGGTTGGGAAGGAGAAGATTTCTGGGGCTGGGCTGCGGCACGAATTTTACGCTCATTATCAGACAATGTTCCTAAATCTGGGATTTCCGTCATCCATTCACTGGGACGTTGCAGTTTAGGCGCTTTTAAAATGTACAGTAACTGCTTGGCTTGCTTACTAGTTTCTGGGAAAGGATGGCGTTGCAATTGTTGACATAGGGTGATAGCTTCTTCAGTCCTTCCGGCGGCTTCGTAGGCTGTCACTAGCCAAATTTCTACCTCACCCCCAAGGGGAGAATTTCGAGATAAAAGAGCGCTGGCTTTTTCCAAATTTTCTACAGCTTCTCGATACTTGCCATTTTCAAAGTTAATTTTTCCAGCCTGATAAAGACTTTTGGCGATTTCTAGACTTTCGTTACTCAGGTTCTGCATACTAATCAGCACGGCTTTGATATCTTGCTATATGTTAGTACGCTTTGTTTTTTTAGCTGACTATCGTAGGTTGTTCCTCGCTGATTTCCAGCTACAGGGCTGTCAAACTCCCAGGATATTTAGGTGAATTAGTCCGGTTTTATGGGCGAAATTGGCTAAAATTTGGACAAAATCTATACAAAAATCAATAGAGGAGAAATTTTGCCAGTTTCGGTAAAATGCTAAAAGCCTTAATTAATCTCCTGAAGGATTGTAACGTTGATAGCAAAAACGTTAAAAGATATGAGGTGCAATTAGTCGTATTGCTATAAAATACACCTTAAATAGCATCGAAAATTACAAAAATCGACCAAAAACCTTACCATCTAGCTGTCACCAGTAAGTATTCATGCTGAAAAAAATGCAAAAAAAACACATCACTCTCATTGTTTGTGCGGCACTGTTTGCCTTTTCAGCTGGGGCAGTTGTATCAGCACCTGAAATTGCCAAACATTTCGGAGGATGGTTGAATGTGGTGGGAAATGCGCCGGAACAAATCTCTACAGCTAATCAAGCTAATTCCGACGTATTTCCACTATTATCATTGTCTCCACAGGAAAGGGCTGAGAAATTAGAAGCTATTGCTAATGGTTCTAGTTCACCAGAGAGAGAACGCGCTCGTTATTTGTTAGCTAGTGATTTAATTAATGTCAGAGAGGCAGACAAGGCTTTAAGTTTGTTGCAAGGATTAGAAAGAACTTATCCTAGTCTTGGCCCTTATATTTTATTGAAACAGGCACAGGCAGAAGATATCTTGGGTGAGAGTGGTAAAGCTTCAGATTTGCGACAAAGGGTATTGCGAGAGTATCCCAATGAGGCGGGAAAGGCTAAAGCTCTGTATATGATTGCACTTCCTGAACATCAGGATACAGCGATCGCCGAATTTCCGTCTAATCCTCTGACCTGGGATATTATTGACAAACGGTTACAAGAAAATCCCAATCAACCAGATTTAAGGTTAATTTTAGGGCAATATGCCTTTAATAGAGCTGGTATTGTGGGGGTGTTAGATCAACTGGTGAAACAGCCTAATCTCACAGCTGAACAATGGGAAATTGTGGGTACTGCTTATTGGGAAAATAATCAATTTGCTAAAGCTGGAGAGGCTTATGTGGCAGCACCGGAATCACCCCGTAATCTTTACCGCGCGGCTAGGGGGATACAGATAGGAGGTCAGCAACAGGAAAAGGCGATCGCCATCTATAATCAATTAGTGCAAAAATTCCCCGATGCTAGCGAAAGCGGACTAGCTTTATTACGTTTGTCAGAACTGGCCAGCAGCCGTCAAGATGCTTTAGTCTACCTGGAGCGGATTATTACTAATTATCCCCAACAAGCAAGTAGAGCCGTAGTAGAAAAAGCCAGAATTTACGAAGGACTGAAAAACCCAGCCGCAGCTCAACAGGCTTGGCAATTGTTATTAACTGAATATGGTAGCTCTAATCACGCCGCCGAGTATCGCTGGAACAAAGCCCAAGAGCAAGCCAAAGCGAACAATTATGCCGCCGCTTGGGAATGGGCGCAACCAATCGCTACGGATAACCATAGCAGTATTTTGGCTCCCAGAGCAGGTTTTTGGGTAGGTAAATGGGCAACGAGATTAGGAAATGCCGCAGAAGCCAAATCTGCCTATGAGTATGTACTAAGTAATTTTCCTTACTCTTACTATGCTTGGCGTTCAGCTGTCAGCTTGGGGCTGAATGTGGGCAACTTTGACACTGTGCGCGACTTACAACCAGAAGTAATTCCCCATCAACGTCCAGTTCCTCCCGCCGGTTCAGAAACCTTTAAAGAACTGTATTTGCTAGGTGAAGACCGGGATGCTTGGTTGCAATGGGAAACAGAATTTTTGAATAAAACCCAGCCCACCGTAGCTGAACAATTTACGGAAGGATTAATTCGATTAACTAGGGGACAAAATCTCTCAGCCATTAACCTGATTTCTCGCTTAGAAGACCGGGAAACACCGGAGGAACAAGCGGAATATCAGGCTTTGAGTAAACAAGTGACTTATTGGCAAGCCCGCTATCCTTTTCTGTATCGCCAGGAAATTAAAAAATGGTCTGGGGAACGGCAGTTAAATTCTTTACTGGTGATTGGCTTGATGCGTCAGGAGTCGATGTTTGAGCCAAAAATTAGATCCGTTGTCGGCGCGACTGGTTTAATGCAGATTATGCCCAGTACAGGTGAATGGATTGCTCCTCAAATTAACTTAGATACCAAAAATCTCAACTTAGAAGACCCCAACGAAAATATTAATTTGGGAACTTGGTATTTAGACTATACCCATCGGCAGTATAACAATGACTCCATGTTAGCGATCGCCAGTTATAATGCTGGCCCTGGCAACGTCGCCCGGTGGCTGCGGACTATCGGGAAAAATGACCCAGATGATTTTGTCGAAGACATTCCCTTTAATGAAACTAAAAATTATGTCCGCCAAGTATTTGGCAACTACTGGAACTATTTGCGACTTTACAACCCAGAAATGTCCGCCAAAGTAGCCCAATATTCCGATGCACATACCCAATTAACCCAAAGACCATCACAATCTTCATCGAACTAAAAACATAGTTAAGTCGTTCCTTAGCCGGATACAATAGTTAACAAATGTTGCCTATTAAGCTGACTCATGACACCCTTACAAGATGTTGAAGCTGTAACTACTCCTGAAATACCACAGGAGGAATACGGCAACTCAGAAATGAATGCGCTCAATGACTTTCCCGATGAAGTGGAAATGTCACTCTTTGACCATCTAGAAGAGTTAAGACAACGGATTTTCTATTCTCTCATTGCTGTCGTAGTGGGTATGGTTGGCTGTTTTTTAGCCGTGAAGCCAATTGTGAAATTACTAGAAGTCCCAGCCCAGGGGGTAAAATTTCTCCAACTTGCTCCGGGAGAATATTTCTTTGTCTCCATCAAAGTCGCAGGGTACAGTGGCTTGGTACTTTCTAGCCCCTTCATTCTCTACCAAATTCTTCAGTTCATTCTCCCCGGACTAACTCGTCGAGAACGGCGCTTCATTGGTCCCATTGTTTCGGGTTCCACTGTATTATTTTTCGCTGGGTTAGTATTTGCCTATTTACTGCTGATACCCGCAGCCTTGAATTTTTTCATTAGCTATGGTGAAGATGTAGTAGACCAACTGTGGTCAATTGATAAATACTTTGAATTTGTGCTGCTACTGTTATTTAGCACTGGTCTAGCATTTCAAATTCCCATTATCCAACTATTACTAGCTAACTTAGGAATTGTCTCTTCTACAAAAATGATTTCCGGTTGGCGGTTTGTCATTATGGGAGCAGTAGTTCTCGGCGCTGTCCTTACCCCTTCCACTGACCCCCTGACCCAAAGTTTATTAGCAGGAGCAGTCTTAGGACTATACTTTGGTGGTATTGGTCTAGTGAAACTCACAGGTAAATGACACAAATCAATTATGCTGACTTTGAAAAAGTAGAAATCCGTGTAGGGAAAATTATCAAAGTTGCCGATTTTCCCCAAGCACGAAAACCAGCTTACAAATTGTGGATAGATTTCGGTGATTTGGGCGTAAAAAAATCAAGCGCCCAGATTACTAAACTTTACTCTTTAGAACAGTTAAACAATAGATTAATCTTGGCTGTGACTAATTTTCCCCCTCGCCAAATCGCTGATTTCATGTCAGAAGTCTTAGTCTTAGGCGTAGTTGTAGAAAATGGCGAAGTTGTGTTAATTCAACCAGATAAAAATGTACCATTGGGTCAAAGAATTTCATAGTCGAGAAAAAACTACAAAATTATCTGCGTTTATCTGCGTCCATCTGCGTTTACCTCACTTGAATGGAAATTGCTCTATCAGCCATCAACAGCTTTTTCCGGTGCTAACTTCTGACCAATTTTAGGTTCCATACCTGCAAGCAAACGCTCAATATTACCACGATGACGTAAAATTACATACAATCCCCCAGCAATGCCAAAGAGAATATAAGGTAGTGGTTGATGTAGAACTAACATCAAAATCGGCACTGCGATCGCACCAGTAATAGAACTCAATGATACAATTCGGGATACAGCAATACATAGACCAAAAACAGCTGCTGTCGCTAAACCCACTTGCCAATTCATGGCTAATAAAATTCCTAAACTAGTAGCCACAGACTTACCACCAGAAAAGCCCAAAAAGATAGATTTACTGTGTCCCAAAATGGCGCATAAACCAGATAAAGTAATGAGCCAGGGTTGCCAAACGAGAATATCTACCTGTGAGGGGATAAGATTTTCACTAGGAGCAAAAGAGAATAACCAGTAAATGAGTGCGATCGCTAAAACACCCTTCAAGCAATCAACCAGTAAAACAAAAGCTCCCGGTCCCTTCCCCAAAGTCCTTAACACATTAGTTGCGCCAGTGGAACCAGAACCCACTTGGCGAATATCAATTCCCTGTAACTGCTTTCCAGCAATATAACCAGTGGGAAAAGAACCCAAAAAATAACTCAGGACTAAAGCAACACCACACAAACTCAACCAAATAGCCATAATTAATTAAAACTGAACAAATAGTTAAAAGCTCGTAGTGAGGACTTTAGTCCTCGCCATCTCATCTAAAAATCATCATTGTAATTTCGCACAGTTTTAGGGTCAGGAGCGAACGCCAACCATAAAGGAAATTGCAACATGGCTAAACTAATTTGTTCTTCCGAATCATCAATGATAATTAAAGGTAATTGATTAGCCTTAACCAGTCGGTCAGCTTTCACCGCCAAAGCATCAGGGGTTTCAAACAAACCCACACCTTTATCCGGGCCAAAATCTGGGCGACCAATTCCTAAACAGTCTTGTAAACCGCGCCGCCATTCACCCAAACGTTCTGGAGAATTAGCTAAAACCAAAGTGCGGATACGGTCGCCATATAACCTGTGTAAAATAGAAGCCACCGCCGCAGCAATCAAAATATTTTGTACTCGGCTACCCATAGTTCGCAAAGCACCCCGTCCACCTTGGTTAAAGAACCAATCACTCACACGTTCCGCATGGACAGGTTCAAAAGTCCGGCGCAATTGCCAAGGCGGACCATAATAATCTGGTTTATTACGATATTGGTCAATCAAGCGGCGAATTTTATTTGTAGTCTCTTGAAACTGCTGCTGGGCAAATTGTGGTGTTCCTGGCTGTGTTTCAGGTGGTTTCACCTCCCGGACAACAGATTTTACCGGTTCTACAATCACTGGTGGTGTCAGTTGCAATTGCTCGGCTGACATAGCCAAATCCTGTAAACTACCCGTGAGATAATCTTTAAACCCCTGGACTCGAATAGCTAAATCTTGGGATGTTCCCGCAAAAGTGGTTCGCATTTCATTCCGGATGCGTTCTTGGCGGCGTTCTAGCTGTTCCACAGAAATTTGCAAAGCTTGTTTCCGTTGTTCTAAGTCCACCAGGGACTCTTTTACAAGTTTTCCTAAAGAAATTTGAGTTTCACTAATTTGTTTCTGAAGGGTTTGATAAGACCCCTTGAGATTAGCTATTTCCGCCTTCAGAGATGCTTCTGTGCGTTGTAACTCAGCCAATTTCTCTGGTGAATTATCTGGTAATTCCGACTCCACCACAGGAGTTGCTATTTCTGAATCAACCGCAAATTGAATATCTGCCACTTCTGGATCAGATATGATTGGCTCAATATGGGGATGATTTGGTTCTGTGTCAGTAGATGGAATTTCCATAACTGACTCTACAACAGATGATTTTTCTTCCTGGGGTTTTTCTGGTTCAATTTGTTCCAACCACTCATCAATCTGTTCTGGGTTTTGAGATTCCTCTGGGTTCATAAATAATAATGCAATTCCTAAATGATGCCAAAAATAACTTTCAAAAATATAGTCTAAATGCTAAATCACAGAACTGAGAACAGCACTCATATCCTGGGACAACGAGATTCTAAGCAAGACTGTAGGGTTTTGGGGTCAAACAAAATGGGTAAAAAGTGAATGCTGTTGACTTCCTTAAAATAAAACAAGATGGGGATTATATTCCAGAATATCCGCCAATTTTGCCATTCTGAATAGGGAAAACGCCGCAATAATTTTTTCCCTCTGTAAATATCTAAGTCTGTAGCAGTAAATTGTAACCGGATTGTTACAGTTTGCAACAGGAGAAATAAACCCAACAGTCCTATGACTACTCCTACCCACAGCTGCACCAGCAGTATGGGAACAGCAAGAATTATCAACACAATAGGGATATTGTAACTAGGCTGGAGTTCTACTGTTGATGTAGATTCAGGTGATGTAGATTCAGGTGCAAATGAACTGGTCACAGTTTCTGATCCTGTTTTATTGGTAGACATCTATTTTAATTTTAAGAGTGATTGGTCATTGGTCGTTGGTCATGAGGAAATAACAGTCTTACCTCTCTAGTCCCTCCGTCCCTCCACTTCAAAACCCTTGCAGCAATGAACTTCCCGTTCCTTGAAACATTAACCATGAGAGAAAAAAGTTGCTGATAAATATAATGAGCAAGGAAGTGACAACAGCAGTGGTGGTTGATTGTCCCACACCTTTGGCTCCTCCTTTAGTAGTCAAACCCCAACTGCAACCAATAACAGCGATTAACAAGCCAAAGCAACCGGCTTTAATTAAGGCGCTGAGAATATCCCAAATACCGACAAGGTTACGAGCTGAATCTAAAAACACACTATCGGGAATACCATAGAGATTGGTGGCAATAATTAAACCTCCTAATATCCCTGTGATCAAAGACAGCAGGGTTAAAATAGGCAGCATTAAGCAGCAAGCCAGTAGGCGCGGGATAACTAAGTAATCAATTGGGTCAGTTTTTAAGATAAATAAAGCGTCGATTTGCTCGGTAACTCGCATCGTCCCTATTTCGGCTGCGAATGCTGAACCGACTCTTCCCGCCAAAACTACGGCGGTGAGTACGGGTGATAATTCTCTTGTTAATGCTACAGCTAGGACTCCGCCTACCAGATTACTCGCGCCAAAGTTAATAAACTCCCGCGCTACTTGAATAGTAAATACTGCGCCCACAAATATAGCTGTTAATAGGGTAATAAATACCGAATCTGGGCCGACAGATGCCATTTGCTCTATAGTATTGCGCCAATTAATTTTTCCTTTCAAGAGGTGAACAATGACTTGTCCACCGAGGAAAACCGCCGCCAGGAGTCGCTGACTCCAAGCGCCTAAACCAGATTTGGATTTACGCTCACTCAATGTTTTGTGGTTAACTACTTCACTGCATTAAGAATAACGGATGTCTGTTGTTTAGGGGAATCAGTTATTGCTCAATGGGAAACACAATTTTCCTGTCTCGACCCAAAAAGATTAACTTAATTTAAACCTCATCTCAGAAAGTAAAGTTGTGTCACTGCTGTGTATGCAGGATAATTAGGCAAGGTTACAGGGGAAAAACCTTTGTTTAGCCTGGGTTTGGGGGGATTTTACCCTTTTGAGGCGGCAAATCCTTTTACGTGACAAGTGTCGGTTTATTTTAACTAAAACTTAAGATTTTTGACATATCTCCTGTTGGGGACCGATCGCACGTATTCTGGAAGATGAGATATTTGGTTTTCAGCGATTGTTCACCTTATCAACGGAGCCTGCGATAAATGTCTGTTTTCACCAACTTTCTCCGCTCTCTACTGCTAACGATGTTTTTTAGTTTTATTGCGCCCATGTCCTTAGTCGGTGGTGTATTATTCTTTTTACCCCTGATTGGTCATTTTCCCGCTTTACAAGGAGCAACTGAATCCAGCACCACTCGCATTCTACATTTCCTCTCGATTTTCGGCAGTGGTAATCCCCTTCATGGTCTGGTGGTCATTAGTTTAACTTGTAGTTTTGTGGGGGCGCTATTTGATACTTACGCTTATTGCCGTTATCAAATTTTACGCATTGATTCTTAAACTTTCACAGAGTTATCAAGTTTTAGCGCTCTGTAATTGAGGCAGCATTTATTGTTGCTAAATTTATATATAATTATCTTGTTTTAAAAAAAAGTAATTAAATAATTGAATACTTCTTTAATCGTTACCGAGGATTTCGGATATGCTCAAAACCCCAGGGATCAACTTTGGGGATTGTCCAATTCAGTGTATGATAGAGGTTTTTAACTGCTCATGGTTTGGCCTTTTAAATCGAAGTTTCGTAAACAAATTGCCCGGATTGAAATTACTGGTGCGATCGCTGGTGCTACTCGCAAACGTGTGTTAGAAGCACTCAAAACTGTGGAAGAGAAAAAGTTTCCTGCTTTACTCCTCCGCATTGATAGCCCCGGCGGTACAGTGGGAGATTCCCAAGAAATCTACAGCGCCCTGAAACGATTAAGCAAGAAAATCAAAATTGTTGCTAGTTTTGGTAATATTTCAGCTTCTGGGGGTGTCTATATTGGCATGGGAGCCGAACACATTGTGGCTAACCCTGGTACAATCACAGGGAGCATTGGTGTAATTTTACGCGGTAATAATCTGGAACGATTGCTGGAAAAAATAGGTGTTTCCTTTCAAGTTATCAAGTCTGGCCCTTACAAAGATATTTTATCCTTTGACCGTCAACTAACTTCATCTGAAGAAACCATCCTACAAGAGTTGATTGACGTTAGCTATGGTCAGTTTGTCCAAACCATCGCCGAAGCGCGATCTTTAGAAGTTGAAACTGTGAAAACTTTTGCTGATGGTCGCATCTTCACTGGGGAACAAGCTCTACAATTAGGTGTTATCGACCGTCTGGGAACTGAAGAGGATGCACGTTGCTGGACAGCAGAAATGGTGGGTCTTGATCCTGAGAAAACACCCTGTTATACCCTAGAGGAACGCAAACCTTTATTGAGTCGCCTGCTACCCGGAAGCCGTCAGGTTTCATCAGGACTAGGGGCGGGTATTGATTGGCTAGAATTTGAAATGTCTACCAGTGGTTTGCCACTGTGGTTGTATAGACCATAAATAATTCACTGTCATTGGTCTATAGTCGATGATTTATGACCAATGACTCATGACTCATCACTAAGTTAAGGAGAATTTTGGCGTGGAGTGGCAAATGCGAGCAATTCGGGGAGCAACAACTGTTGGAGAAAACAGCATTGAAGCGATTACAGAAGCGGTGACAGAACTGATAGATGAGCTAGAACAACGAAATCAACTCCCGCCAGAGCAGATGATTAGTGTTACTTTCTCTGTTACTCGTGATTTGGATGCGATTTTTCCGGCGGCGATCGCGCGATCGCGTTCTGGATGGGATAATGTCGCCATGTTGGATGTCCAGCAAATGCACGTCGAAGGTAGCTTACAGCGTTGCATCCGGTTCTTGATTCATGCTTACCTCCCAGCCTCTACAGCCATTAATCATATTTATTTACGCCAAGCTGCTAAATTGCGTCCAGACTGGAGTTTAACTCAGCCGTTACAACCATCACAGCAGATAGCCAAATCAAAAGTTTAAAATACGGTTGTAAAATATATGTAAAAATTAACACAAAATGAGCTATTACCGTGGTGATGCTGCTCAACTTTCTACCGTAGGCGGGAAAATGTTTACAGAGAGGGGAACTGGTGTCTTTGTCAAGTTAGAAGATTTTTTAAGTATTCTTGCCAAAATCGAGCAGCCCCTAGTAATCATCACAAGTGAAGGCTATTTCACTAAAATCTATAAGTATGTGACAGCATACAAAGGTTTTGTATTTTTTGCCGAATCTTTAGACAAATTAGAGTTTGGTAGCAATATTGAGGTAATTTACGCCCAAAGCCTCTGCACTGATATTTAAAGTAAACCAGAGTGCATCAATCTCAAGTCTATTTGGCTGTGTATAAAGTACGAAATATCAGCTAGTAACAGTCAGGTAGTGGCACCATTCATTATTTAGCTGTCGCTATCTTTTTCACTCTTGAGTCCCTGAAGCTACTTTCAGGTTATTCGTTTGATTTGATTTAATTTCATCGATATTTTCTGTTTGGATAAATTCGTCAAACAGGTCAAAAAAAATAGCTAAAGCAGTTTGTTGATCCTGCGAGAAAGATAAAATAATTTGATCCCAGGTTTGATTGGAAGTTCGATTAATTTTCTGCTGAATCCAGGATTGAAACTGGGAAAAATGCTTTTCTTGTGGAGTTTGAGAAATTCCCATCTGGCGATGGGCAAAGCAATAACCAGCTAAAAAAGTGCGGAGGTTGGAGATAGAAGTTTCTCCTAAATACATGGCTGGACGTTTCCGAATATTGGAGATTAGTTCATATAAATCAAACATCTTCCTCTCCTGCTTAAAATTCGGTTTCTGTGATTTGGAAATTGCCACCTAAATCTAGGACGGGGCAGTAAAGGTTATTCATCCAGTCTACTCTAGAAATTCCTTCGGGGTTAATGTTGTGGAAAATGAGTTCCTCTCCATCAATTTCTACAGATATCGCTTCATGTCTTCCGTTGATAGAAATGTTTTGTTGCAGCTTTTCGTCATAGATATTACAGAAAGGATCTTCTGTACTACCTGTGTATAGGCTAATCTGTTTGCCGGCGATGTTTTTAGTAACAAGAAATTGCCGCATAGCAATAGCACAGGCGACAGATTCAAAGATTTGGAATTTTTTAGCGATCGCACTCAATTGACTATAAATGGTGTCACCAGTCATATTTTAGTGAGCCAACCCTGGAATTACTAGTGATGACGACCAAATCTAATACCGATAAAAACGTCATACACAAATTCAAAAAAGTCCTTTTTCTGCAATAAACCCGATGTCTGAGGACTACCCTTTTCATCCAATAATGGCTTCATCGCATAATAGGCAGGTTGGTAATTATACCAAGGAATCGAAGGCCACAAATGATGTATCAGGTGGTAATTCTGTCCTAAAATCAGGATATTCAAGAGTTTACCAGGATAGACGCGGGCATTTTTGAAGCGATCGCGCTCCACAAAGGGACGATGTGGTAAATAATCAAAAAATAGTCCTAATGCTATCCCCACCAAAAACGCCGGGATAAACCAAAAATTGAGAATATAGCCTAAAAAGTGATACTGAATGGAAATATAAAAAATTGTCGCCACAATTAAACGACTAACGAACCATTCTAATAACTCATACTTCCGCCACAGTCGCCGTTGAAAGAAAAATATCTCATGGTATAAAAAGCGCACTGCAATCAACCATAACGGACCCCCAGTAGAAACATAATGATCGGGGTCATTTTTCGGGTCATTCACATGGCTATGATGCTGTAAATGCACCCGTGTAAACACTGGAAAAGCAAAAGCTAAGATTAAAGCACTACCATGTCCCAACATGGCATTAATTACCCGGTTACGGTGGGCTGATTGGTGACAAGCATCGTGAATCACCGTACCAGCACAGTGTAAACAAATCGTGTTAATAGTAAAACATACCCAGTCTGGCCAATGCCATAACCAGTAACCAAAGTTAGATAATACCAACATTGTTACCGTCGCTAAAAACAGCAGCAGTGTGGGATTAAAATCACCAGGAGGCGCTAAAAATTCCTTCGGCGGTATTTTCAGTGACTTCTGTGCCTCCAGTGTTACCATTCTTAACTCCTTTCGTCAGTAAACATTAAAAATATACGAGAGCGATAATTAGATAATAAACTTTTGTAAGCTTTTATTTAGCAATATTTAACCTTATCTTTGCCGAAGTATAGATGAATAGCGCTATGATTCCAGACGAGAGATAAGTTTTTGCTGATTAGTAGGGTGTTTAGGCAACCAGCAAATAGTTGGCTGAAAAATCTTCCAAAAGCAGGATGTAACCAAGTTTGGTGTACTATATCTACTCTATCTCACAACACTTGGGAAATGATAAGCACGGGAAAAATCATTTCGGATCAAAGTTACTCTCACATCCCCATTTATGCTCTGCTTCTTTTGGTTATGGATATAGCAGTGACTGAAAACGAAACGCCCCTTAACTTACTATGAATCTCTAGATAGAGATAGCCCCCTAGAATCAGCCCCTATGCAATTAAGAGACTCTCTACGCCGGACAAAAATTGTAGCAACAATTGGACCTGCCACTAGCAGCCCAGAAATGCTGAAGGCGATTATTGAAGCCGGTGCAACAACACTCAGGCTCAACTTTTCCCACGGTACTCATGCCGACCATCAGCGTAGTATTCGCTTAATTCGGCAAACAGCCTTTGAATTAAATCAGCCAGTAGCAATTCTTCAAGACTTGCAAGGCCCCAAAATTCGCTTGGGTAAGTTTGAACATGGGTCAATAGTTTTAGCCAAAGGCGATCGCTTCACCTTGACAAATCGCCCAGTTGTCGGTTCGCAAGAAATTAGCTGCGTTACCTACGAGCATTTAGCCACAGAAGTTCCAGTGGGTGCGAAAATTCTCCTGGACGATGGCCGGGTAGAAATGCTGGTAGAAAGTATTGACCTGGACAAAGGCGATTTACATTGTTCTGTCACCGTACCTGGTAAGTTGTCTAACAACAAAGGTGTCAACTTTCCTGGTGTTTACCTTTCCATTAAAGCCATGACCGACAAAGACCGCGAGGATCTGATGTTTGGTCTTGATCAAGGTGTAGACTGGGTAGCCCTTTCCTTTGTCCGCAACCCCCAGGACATGATCGAAATTAAGGAACTAATTTCCAGCACAGGTAAACAAGTTCCCGTCATTGCCAAAATCGAAAAACATGAAGCCATCGAACAAATGGAAGAAGTTCTCGCTTTATGTGATGGGGTAATGGTGGCTAGAGGAGACTTAGGTGTGGAACTACCCGCCGAAGATGTCCCTGTACTGCAAAAGCGGCTCATTGCTGCGGCCAATCGCTTAGGGATTCCCATCATCACTGCTACTCAAATGTTAGATAGCATGGTGAGCAACCCCCGTCCCACCCGTGCGGAAGTGTCAGACGTAGCCAACGCCATTTTAGATGGTACTGATGCCGTAATGCTATCTAATGAAACTGCTGTAGGTGATTTCCCCGTGGAAGCAGTAGCAACAATGGCACGCATTGCTGAACGCATGGAACAAGAAGAGGTACTACATCCAGTAGTCCGTCCCAAGCGCGATGATAAGCGTTCTATTCCCAATGCTATTAGCCAAGCTGTGGGACAAATTGCTGAACAGTTGGGATCTGCGGCAATTATGACCCTGACTCAAACCGGGGCTACAGCCCGTAATGTCTCCAAGTTTCGCCCTAATACCCCTATTTTGGCTGTTACACCCCACGTAAATGTGGCGCGTCAACTACAGATGGTTTGGGGCGTTAAACCCTTATTAGTCCTGGGCTTACCTTCAACTGGACAGACTTTCCAAGCCGCTATTAATGTCGCTCAAGAGCATAAATTGTTATTTGAAGGTGATTTGGTGGTGATGACGGCGGGTACACTCCAGGGGGTATCAGGTTCAACAGATTTAGTTAAGGTTGAGGTAGTCACCGCCGTACTAGGTCAGGGTATCGGTTTGGGACAAGGTTCGGTGAGTGGTCGTGCTAGAGTAGCTCACAAAGGTATGGATGTGAGCAATTTTAATCCCGGTGATATTTTAGTTGCACCCCGGACTGATGCTGATTTTGTGGAAGCGATTCGCAAAGCTGGGGGAATTATTACAGAAGATGATAGCCTCACCAGTCATGCTGCTGTAATTGCTTTACGTCTCGGTGTACCCGTAATTGTGGGTGTGAAGACTGCAACTGAAGTAATTCATGATGGCGCAATTCTGACTTTAGATTTGCAACGGGGCTTAGTGTATTCAGGAGCGGTGGGAACTCCGTAATGAATAATTCGTAATACGGATGAGACGGATTAAGGGATTTCACTGATTTTAGCCTCTTT